>JAFLTH010000070.1 GCA_022510525.1 Lachnospiraceae bacterium
TCAGCTTAGTTATCTTCGCGACGCTGATTCTGCCGCATCTGACAGATACATTGAAAATGCTGGCTATGTATATTGCCAGTATTGCTGTGCTGAGCGCCGGACTTCTACTGCATAAGAAAAACAAAAACAACCTGTTCTACATCGCAATCATCGGCTGCGGTGCAGGCTCCCTATATCTATCGTTACTCTTAAGCAACATATACTTTGAGGTAATCGGCGATTTGGCTCTGTACGGGCTGATTCTGCTCTGGGCTGTATTCGTGAAATACCTCACTAAAATTAAACATTACGTGTTTACCATCATCGGACAGGCAGGTATCTTTATCGCCTCCGTACTGGGAACCATGATGTGCGTATTCGAGTCTGACCCGCAGAAGTACTTTGTACTCAGTATATTCTATTTTATATCCGCTTTCGTCTTCTCCAACGTAAGCACAACTTACCTGATGCCCTTACTGCGCTCCCGTGAAAACGATGAACAGCCTGCACTAAGTCTGTCATCATATGAGTCCAATTTATGCACGCATATTTGCAAAACTTTGAATGTGGGCGTTTTTGCGAGTGGATTTCTTTCTTTAGAGCATGCCATTCACAGACATTCTGCAAGCTCAGGCCCTTCCGCCCTGATTATATTCAATGTGGTACTCTTTATCATATATCTGTTGGCGGAATACTTCTTCTCCTATAAGGAAAAATGCAAAGACGGGCTGGCTTTCCAGATATTGACAATGGCAAATACCATACTGGCAATCGTTCTTATCAATGATTTGGATTTGTTTACAATAAATCAAGTCTGTGTATTTATATATCTGGCAGGAATTGCGACATTACTCTATGTGGAGAAAAAAGATGCGGGGTATACAATCTTTTCGCAGATATGCTGCCCGTTCCTGATACTCTTCGGCTGTGTACTCAATCCTTGGATGCGGGAACATCTCTATATTTATTTAACCGCGGTTCCTTTTATGCTCTACGGACAATGGAAAAAGAAGGGGTTCTATCTGGGTGTGGGTATTGCATATTGGGTGCTGCTGCCGTTAGCTATTTGGGCAGAACACTATAACTGTATAGAATATCTGATTGTGATGGCGGTTGTGTACGGAGTCTTTCTGTATACCTGCCGCAAAACAGAACAAACATGGTATAAAATCACCGGATATCTTGTGCTCTGCTATACAACACTGACATTGGTATACGATATCTCCTATACTTTCATGGGAAGCAGAAGTACGCCTACTAATGCCAGACTACTTACCTTCCTGCTCCTGGCAGTCATTCATCTTGTGCTGAATAAACTGAAATACTTCGGCAGAGAACAAGCTGTGGAAGTAATGATGATTGCCATCAATGCCTTCCTGATGGTCGGGGGATGCCTCGGCATGTATGACACAGATGCAATATTCTTAAAACTGCCTGTGATTCTGGTTACGATACTGCTGTTTATGATAAACTCCAAGGAGCTGCTGTCAAAGCACAAATATGCAGGATACTATGTTGCGCTCAAATATACCGCACTCATGCTCTGTATTATAAACTCCTATGACGCGGTAGATTATGTGACAAGCATCTGCCTGCTCGTATTCGCTGTCATCAGTATCGTTACAGGCTTCTATAAAGATATGATTGCTTTCAGATTGTACGGTCTGATTCTGTCTATGCTCAGTGTTGTCAAGCTGATTATGTTCGACATCAAGTACGACAGCACCATAGAAAGCGCAGTCAGCTTCTTCATCAGCGGCGTGCTGTGCTTCGTGATTAGCTTTATCTATAATAGGATTGACGGGAAGTTGAGGGGGAAGTAAATATCATCTCTGCGCTATCCAAAGCACATAATTTAAACCCTCTTACATATTTATTATTAGTCATAATGTGTCATTAACGAAGAGTTCCTGAGGATGACTCAGACTCATCATCCATAATCATCTTATAAATAGCTTCAACTGTCTGATTTTGTTGTTCTTCTCCGGATATGGAAGCAATCCCGTCTCCCTTTTGAATTCCATAATTTCCAAACTGCGCATGGTTCCCGCCCTCTATACATATTTCCGTATAATTTGTTGGCATATAGGCTCTGCTCTCTTCAATTTTATCCATATTAAGCACTCCGTCTTCACTACCATAAAGAGAAATAACAGAAAAATCATCTCCGTGTAAGTCCTTTGTTGAATAAGCCGCCAAAAGGATCATTCCATCCAGATCATCCGGATGCTCAGCAGCATATAAGGCTGCCATCGCTCCACCCAAAGAATGCCCTCCCAAGTACCAATTCTCATATTCATACGTTCTCATAACATCTTCCGCTCTATTTTGTCCTAAAAAGGCCAGGTTGCACGGCATTTTTATTAAAAATACATCTGCTCCTTTTTCAGCAAGTCGGCACAATAATGGAACATAAGCTGTATATTCCACCTTTGCACCGGGATAGAAAATCAGAGCGCTTTCATCTCCGGGTCCATCCATATACAAACCGTAGTCATTTTCTTCCATATGCACGATACTGTCATCCT
Source organism: Lachnospiraceae bacterium (assembly GCA_022510525.1). Classification (GTDB taxonomy): domain Bacteria; phylum Bacillota; class Clostridia; order Lachnospirales; family Lachnospiraceae; genus UBA3282. The sequence goes on from JAFLTH010000070.1 coordinate 2,508, forward strand.
GAAAATATTGCTGCATCATGACATCACTTTTATAATAGTCATTAATATACCAAAAGCAACCTACAACAAATACTACAATCAATATAACTGCCAATGCTCCTTTTCTCTTCCATCCTTTTTTCAATTATGCCCCCCCCCAATCCTGCTACGCGAAAATGCCCGGTTACAAGCTGTTATTCAAATTCTATTTCTTCTTCCGCTTTACTGTAAATATCAATCTGATTCTGAATATCAATCGGATTGACAATCCATCCTCGAACCATACAGAGCTTAATAAATTCGTCGATTCGGTTTACTCCGTTCATCTCTTTTAAGGTGACAACCACTCCAAACTGCAATCCCCTTCCCGCTTTTGGCGCAAGCCGTTCCTTGGTTTTGATACTCAATCCCCACGTTCCTGCCGCATATGCTTTCCTTGGCCGTGCACCTGCTTTTAATGCCTCGCTGATATGTTTTACATTATCCCATTTGCGGTAGAGTTTTCTGGCATCCTCCTCATAGATATTTTGAATTCCTTCATCCGCTTGCTTGTTATAATCAATTGCTTTTATAGAAGCTTTCCCATCTTTTTCCATGATTCTCCCAAAATGGAGATCCATTTCTGTGCTCGTATAATCAACACCTTGATTTCTATCACTGCTTGGGAAATACGCTAATGTCGCTTTTGCGAAAAACGGATAGGCATTCATATTTTGTGGAACGGGAATGTTGTATGTATATGTCTCATACTCATCAATGGTTCCGCTCATGATAAATCTGATCTCATCATCCTGTGATTGAACAATATCTTCTATCCTCTTGGGAACAATTCCATATCCCATAGAATAGGAAATATTATCCTGACGATTCCAGCCTGCGGCAGAATCGATAATCAAAGCTTTGGCCACCTCTCTACTTAATCCTACGATGTGGATCAAATACGCCATTTTTCTGGCAATCCATGGGGCAGCAAAAGAAGTTCCACATAAAGTTGCCATACCCAGAGGCTCACATACAGTTATTTTATCATCTCCATCACCACCATAATAACAAATATCAGGTTTATAGAAGAAAGACAGCACCGGTCCTACTCTTGTATAAGATGCCGGTCTTCCTTGAAAATCAACCGCATTTACAACAAGTGAATTTAACGAATCCGCCGGAGCACCAATTTTTATATTCCCTTGCATTCTCTTATTTTTATTTGTTCCGGCCACCACGAAGATGACATCATACTCACATTGTATCCGATCCAGTTCCGCAGCTTCCGGAGATATGAAATTAGGATCTATCTGCATAGCAGATCCTAATGACAGATTCCAAACTTTAATATCCCTATTGCCTGCCACAATATCTCTGATCATCTTCAGAATTGCAAAAGAACTGAAGCCTCCGGCTGTTGCTACGCCGAAATGCTTTACCCTAAATCTGCCGCAGCCGTCCTGTAACTTAGGGTTAAAAGATGGTCCGTCCACAATGATTGACGAAACAGCTGTCCCATGGAAAAAGTCCCTCTGCTCCAGCTGTATATTACTATCAACTTTTCTCTCATATTCAACCCATTCATGAAAATAGACTCGCTCATCAAACTGTGTATCTATGACACCTATCACAGGTTCATTGTTTGGTTTAGGAATTGATATAGCACCTTCGAATTCAGCTTCTTCTACATCACTTAGGACAATCTCTGCTATATCCTTTACATACATTGCGATCAGATAGGAGGCATTATTCTGTAATATTTCAATTTCTCCGGGTTCTAAACGCAAAGTCGTTTCGTCAATCATCTTTGCATTTATCATATCAATACCAAATCTGCTTAGTAAATCTGCCGTGCTGACTCCCGTTTTATAAATCGTTATGATTGACTGATCTTCTATTCTATCATTTGCGCGATCCAGCTGAAAGCTTCCTACATAATTGGCATCCACAACAACTTTTAAAAAGCTTGACTTGGACATGATACTGTCATTATATCTGCCGCTATTTACGAGAGCGGTGTCTTTGTCCGTAACTTCACCCTCAAAATAGCGTTCCAGAACTTCCTTGCATTTTTCTAAATACTCTATGGATTTGCGCAGTGCGTCCAAAGATATAAAGTATGTGAAAACATGCTTTTTGGACATAACATTTTTATCATTGAGTCCATCTACAAACTTTGCACCACGAATTGACAAGTTTGGATGTTGACCTTTTTCGCCCAATAAAATCTGTAAACGGTTACTTTTTGCCACGATACGCTTATAATGTACACTAATCAATGCACCGCCAATTCTCCGATCGGTATGCCAATAGCTTTCCAAATTCTCTAACTGCGTTTTCAAATCTTCAATATGCTCTGCCGTTACCACAGAGTCTTTCGGAAGATTGACCGGCCCAAAAACGCTCGGATTTTTTCTATGCTTAAATTGTCCCTTCAGATGCAATATACTGTTCATCCACCTACCCCTTTAATTCTCTCGCCACAGTACTTTTAGGTACTTTGGATAATAATTCTATTTCTCTTACTGTAAAATTCTGAGATTGCAGTTTTTTCAAGTCCTCCGGTTTTTCATTCATGACCGCGTAATATAATCTACGGAAATAATCCATCCCATCTTCCGGATCACTAAAAGCCACTGCTGTTTTAATGACATTCTTCAATTCTCCTGGATAGGGAATAGGATCCATCAAATCTACAATCTTGCGAAAAAGTCGAATATCTTTGTTAGCAAGTTTGAATTTGGTCAAAAACTTATTTAAAAATTCTTCTGCAACCAGCATTAAATCTTTGCGCGTATATCGGTTAAAATCAATGACAGAATCAAATCTGCGGATCAAGGCCTTATCGAAATGCTCAAACAGATTAGTGGTTGCAACCAAAACTACCCGTTCATTCATATAATCTATTCCTTTTAACATAGATGATGTGGCCCGTCCCATTTCCCTTAAATCATTGGCATTCGTCCTATCCAATGCCAGCGCATCAATCTCGTCAAAAAGGACGATCACCTTTTCCGGATGAACGAAATTGTTGATTTCCTTGAACAAGGAAGATATATTTTTCTGGGTCTGCCCCAGTTTACTATCAATGACAGCCGTAAAATCTACCATATAAAGTTCTCTGTCCAGGATACGCGCCAGTTGTCTGGCTGCTTCTGTCTTTCCTGTTCCCGGCGCACCTTGCAGCAAAAATTTATTGACTCCCGCATTATGTGCAACTGCATGTACAATGCCAAGGAAGTCCTGCGTAATAGGTTCTGGAAGCCACAAACTGTCTCCTGAAACGTCAAGCTTTTCAAACAATGCAGATTCATTTTCGCTCATTTGCGGTATAAATGTATTTGCATTGGACATCAATGCCATGATATATTCAGCCAGCTGATTGTCCCCTGACGCATCAAAATCCCTCGCAATCTCATATGCCTCGCTTCTAAATCCAGCGTCATTGTCTTCAGCGTAATATTTTATCAAATTAATAACACTCTTCTTCTTCATCTGCAGCACCTCTATATCATGATTATATTTACACTATATCGTCTCGGGACAAAAATGTCAATATCGGGACAAAAACAAAAAATAAATCCTGTCACAAAGTCAATCATACACTTTATATCAGGATTTATAATTACATTTATTCAAATCAATTCATCAATATTTTACGGACACTTCTGATAGCATTCCATCACTTCTTCTCTGGTGATATCGGCGTATGCCTCGGTTTCTGCTATCTTTATATGGTGACAAATTCATTCTCAGTGTTGTAGACTTGACTCATATAGAACTTGCCACCAATGAGGACAAAGCTTATGGTATCGACCGCTGGGCCAGACTCTTCAAATCAACCACTTGGGAGGAGAGCAAGATGATTGCAGAAAACAACCCTATTTTAGCGGAAGCATCTGAAACACTCTATACATATAACGCTGATGAGATGGCAAGGCAACGGAGCCAGGCAAGAGCAGAATATCTCGCCCATGAGAGAGCGGTCAACAACCGGCTCGCAAAGCTGTCCGAAGAGAATGCTGTATTAGTCTCTGAGAAGCATGCCATGGCTACTGAGAATCAGGCAATGGCTGCTGAAATCGAGCGACTCCGCGCTCAATTGGCGGCGCTTGAGGCTCATGATGTCTCAAAATAAGTTTCTATACTGCTGAGGGTCTTTCTCTGAGCCACGCTTTATATTTTTCTTCTAATATTCCTTTGTCATATGGCTGCAGTTTTTCAAAAAAAATGCCTGATATCCATATTTACACGGCAGTTCTTCCAGATGAACCATTGACCTATATGACATTGCTTCACCCTTTACCCTTTACAAAAGTATATCGCCTGCCAACTTTGCGTTTATCTTCTCAGCTAGTTACTCTGACATGTTTTTCTTTGCTAAAATAATACTCTTAGATATTTCTGACAAAGTATCTTCTCTTACCTTATCATCCTCTATTTTATTTGCTATTGAATTCGCAAGCAAAAAACTATTACTTTCAGCAAATTTTGCATGAAATTTGACTGCCGCTTCAATATTTTTATTATACATTTTTATAAAAATCGCTCCGATAAAATCTACTACAATTCCACTCAAGCTGCCCACAGACAGAAGTACTTTATCAGCATTCAAAGACATATACATATATAAACTTGCTACTACTATTAATATACCAAATATTATCATCATAATACCAAGTCCAGAGAGGAACTTTGTTTGAGTCAAATTCATGTCATAATATCTCATAAGTTCTTTCTGATTCATTCTGAACATTTTTTCCGCTCTTAAAGCCCGCTTTTCTGGATCAATTTCAGAAAATTCTTTTTCTTCTTTACGCGCATCTTCATTTAATTTTTCCATTTTCTTCGACTCTCTAAAATCAAAGAAACAGCATATAGCTGCCACAAAAAAGATAAACGTAAAAAATCCGATGATATATACAAGTATCTGTCCAATTGGAAATTCAAAGAGTCTAATATATATTTGATAATCAATGAAAACAAATATCACGCATAATGCAAGACATCCTATCATTCCATTCCTATCTCTTTGTGAATTCTTTTGTGCATTTTGCTCAGTACTATTACTAATACTTTTCTCTTGTTCTTCAGCCATAATCAAAATCCTTTACTATTTATATCCAACAAAGCATATGTAACACTCTTCACTTTTTTGTGTAAAAAAGTTATTACAAACCTTTAATATCAAAGTATTTTTCATCCACAGAAAGTAAACAATTTATATCCGATTTACATTTTTACACAAGCACCTTATTGCAATTCGCGTGCGTATTTACTCAACTATTTATTCAGCATCTATAAACTATCAAATATCGTTTGCTCATTAAACAATGTCCCATTCATTGGAATAATTTCTGCATCAGTAAATATTCCCTCATATTTATATATAGATGCAATAATTAACTGGTGGTCCGCAAAATCTCGATGAAGTATTTTTAACATCTCGTCAATAGTCTGTTTCTCTACTTCTCTTCCACTAGGTGAATCACAAAAAATCGGAAGTTTATATCCCGCTTTCTGACTCAGTAACTTTATGTATGCTAACTTATATGCAAAAACCATTTTATGCAGTATTGCCCCAGATTTTTCTTTTAAATTGTGAGTAAAAATATCGATTTTATAATCAAAAGGAATTTCTAGTTCATGAGTATATTGTAAAATTATTTCATACGCCTGCTTGATCCATGGATTATTTTCCTTTGTTCGCATACGCAGAATGTCTGTTAAATCTCTTTTTTGTTTTTGTAAATTATTTAAAAATGCTTTAACTTGTATTGCACTTATACCTTTTATATTTGCCAACCTACTAGTTAGCTCCGCATCTACAGTAGGCACCTCCAAAAATGCAATTTGCTTTTCTTGTTGTGATTCGATTGCTGCGATCTGCCTTTTGAGAGCGTTTCTATTTGCAATTAATATACTACGACGTGCATCATTTATCTCCGAAACATTTTGGTATTCTAATAATGTTTCCTTATTTACTGGAATTGGTGAACCATCTACAGGATTTTTAACAAAAATTTTTTTATTTTCAATATAGTTTGAAAAACTATCATTTTCTCTAATGATATCTGTAATCCTTGTCAATTCATTCTCTACTTTTGAAAGCTGTAACTGCTTTTCTAACAATGCTGCTTCCAATTCCTGATTATATGACTGGTAATTTAATTTAGAATCTACAGTCTCATTTATGGCTGCTTGATATTCCGCTACATTTAGCATTAGTTTATATTGAGCTATTTTCTTATCTAATGCATTAATTTGGGCTAGTATTTGGTAGCTCTCTGAACTTTCATCTTCTTTTAATCCCCGAAAAAAACTTTCGATAGAAAATCGGTTTGTTCCAATAATTGTACCTCGGTTTAGTAATGTCCACCCTTTATCTTGGTCAAAATATATTGTAGCGAGCAAATTTGATAATATTTCCGCATTGCTGATTCCAAACAAAAAAGTATGTGCAGCTGATTGTTCTATTGGTAAATCAAATTCTGTTTTATTAATTACTAACAAATTGCCTTTGCGATATATACTATATTCTTGCCGATTATGCAAAAGAGATAATTCAAATTCGTAAGAATCAAACTTAATTAGTTCTGTGTTTGGTATAGAAAATCCTAATGTATATAAAATTGCCCGCATTAGGGTTGTCTTACCCGTCGAATTTTCATTACTATAACAAATACAAACATTATGATTAAAATCTAACTTTTTCCAGATAAAGCTTGATACTTCTTTCAAATGAAAAGTTATTATTCTCACAGTTTAGCAGCCTCCCTAATCTTATCGATTTTACTCCTTTTAGTTATTATCGCAAGTAAAATAAACTTAATAAGAGCCTCCTTTTTTTCTATGTCTTTTACAAACTCAAAATACGGTTCATAACGAGTCCACTCATCCTTTACATATGTATATTTATATGGACCTTGATCAGTTTGCTGATTTTTCTTACACAAAAAATCCCCTAAAACTCCTGCTACGAACTCATAATCACACTCTTGTCTATTTATTATATCTCGGAAGTCCTGTTCGATTTCATAATAATCCTCATAATTACACACTTTACTAAATTCTTCCACACCAAGTGGCGTTTCAATAACCAATATAATTACTGGCAACACAATACTCTTTTTACTAAGATTTACTTCTTTTTCTTTATCTGGCTTGTCAGCACAATTAACCATAAAGGTCTCAAACCAACTGTCTAAAAGTCGCTTATTATATGATGGGTCGTCAATTGCTTCCCGCAAAAATTCTGAGATTTTCTCCTTCACATTCTTAAACTTGTTATCACCTTCCCCAAAAAAATTTAATATATATACTTGAAATTTATCGGTTGGGAAATCTGCTCCTACCTGAGCAGTAATTTTGTTTTGGTCTTCTTCAGATAACGTTGAAAAATCATAAACATGTTCATATTGAAATGCCGAACTCATATTACTAGATAACGGATTCGCAATATTAGTAATATAAATCAGTTTAATCGCATCACCATTCTTACTATCTGATTCCAAAAGTTTAAGAGATGCACTTAAATTATGAGATGCACTTCTTTGATCTCCCATTTGAGTAACAGATTTTGCTTGGGCATATATCTTGCCATTATTGACAGTAATTTCAATATCATCAGATGCGCCCTCCATTTTTAATGAGGTAAATTCTTTTATATTATCCAGCATTAATGTTATACCTGCACCTACTTGAAAAACCCATCCGTAGGCAGATGGCGAAGCATTAGTATCAATTTCTCGTCCGTTAATTATAGCCATGGCTATCCTCCATACAATATCGTACAGTTCCTTGAGTATCTCAGAAAATATTATTTGCCCTATCTAGCTTTATTGTCATAACTCTTCCTCAATCGCAACCCAATGTTCATCCGACATATCATCAACAAATTCCGTGTTATTTATGTATAACTGTTCATTCGCATCTCGGACAAATCCCCACTTAAGACCATACTGTTCAGCATATCGTTTAAATGCTAGGAACTTGTTTCCCATCTGCATGTCAATGTTTTTGCTATGCCCTGATGCCTCGCCGCCTTTCGTTTCAATCAGCCACGTTTCACCGTTCTCCATCTGCACAATATAATCTGGGTAGAACAACCATTGCTTTTGTAATCCATCAATATACACTATGGACAAATACTGTTGCCCTGCATCACCGTTTTTGTAAAACCACTTGACACCCGTATTATTCTCGCAATACCGTTCAAATAGGCGCTCCGGTAAAGATCGTGTCCTATCCGTGCAAAAGGCTGTCGTATACTCCCAATAGGCATACAAGCGAAATAACTGTTCTTTTTTCACTTCACTATACTTATACATCTCCTGTTCCGGTATTATAAAGCGTTCTGTTTTGGGTTCCAATACAAATGAATGCTGTAGAGTCATTTGACTAGTCACTTGTTTAAAATCCATCTTTAGTTTAGGTGTATTGTTAATAATAAATGCATAAAAGGCATTAGTATCTAATGCAAGAAATCTATACTGCGAACTTTTACCTTTTCGAAACATTCTTTCCAAAATAGTTTTCACTTTCTGGGATTGCATTCCGGTCACTTTCTTTATCTCATCTACCGCATGTAATAAATATATTCCATGTGTATGCGTATTTACCTGAGTTTTCATAACAATCTGCTTATGCGCATCTTGTTTTGCCAAGTCTTCTGTTCTCCGAAATACACCACGCAAAATACGGCTATCTATTTCTTCCGAAAAATTATAACCCGCACTTTCCAACTTTATCCTATTGTCTTCTTTATTATTGGTCAACGAATATGTCTTCTTAAAATAATCATAAACCCGCAGTAATGTCTCTCTTTCACCAAGTCCATCATAATCCAGATTTCGCAACTCCTTTGTCAGCGAGAAGCCCTTTACCTCATCTTTCAGGAATAATCTTCTTAACTGATAGGCTTTGTCCATAGAAGAAAGCAACCCTTCCTTATACTTGGTATCTAATGTATATAAATAGCAAAAATCCAAGATGTTCAAGCCATAATGCTTTCGCTCCGGCATACGTCTGATTCGTCCTATTGTCTGAATCTGGAAATCTTCACTTCCACCTTCACGCAACTTCACAAGTATCTTAGCCCGTGGACAGTCCCATCCAGTGGATATTGCCTGCTTCATAAGCAAAAATGCCGGAGAACCATCCAATTCGGTCAAGTCGTCAGATACTGTCTTTTCATCACTCATCCAGATATTTACCATACCATTATCATAAGTATATCCCATAGAAGCCAGTTTTTCTTCAACTGCCTGTATAGTTTCCGGTTGTCCTGCCGGAAACTGCACCAATACCAATGGGCGTACTGTCGAGCCAATCAGCTTATAGTTCTCCGCTATTTCCTTTCTTTTCTCATCTGCCAAATCCAATAAGTAATCATAGTCATTGGTAATTTGTTTTTCCTCATCTACTCCCTCATTAACGTAGATTGCCCGCGTAATTAATCCCTCATTAATAACGTCATCTTCCGAAATTTCATAATATTCCTGATGACTTACTTTATTAGCCGTGGCAGACACACGAATGATATTTTTGGCTGCAAATGCATGGATAATATCGTTTGCCTTACTGGTATTGTTAGCATGTTCCTCATCAATAATCACCACAAATTCCAGCCCTGACTTATGCGCATCTGCAATTCTGTCGAAAAGGTTTTGACGTTCTCCGTCTTTTAAGGCATTGTTTCCTTTCTTTGTCACCAACTCCCAATTAATAAATGTAGTACTTCCGGCGGCAAAACCTGTTAAAAGTGAATAGAGCAGAATCCTTGTATCGCGGTCAGGTGTAATTTTCTCCATCTGTTCCTTACTTTGTTCTTCCAAATTTCCTTTGCCCGGACAAAGCCAAATAAAAGCAGTATTACCATATGTATTGTTTAGATACTCATCAATATACTTGATTAAAATGACTGTCTTGCCTGCTCCTGTAGGTGCTTTTACAGTAATAACCTGTTTACTATCATGCGCAGCTGTTTTTTTAATCAAAAAATCCACACATTCATTTTGAAATTCAAAATCCTTCAATCCCATTACCATAATTCTCCTACCTCTCTTAATTCAGAGCCGAAATAACAATCTGGTATCATATGCACATCTACATTTCCAAACAATTCCTCTTGCTTCGCTGTTAGCAATACATTTTGAGATATATAGATCGCCTTTATATCTGAATATTCATTCCAACAACGTTCCAATTCATCAGCTTCCTCATCATTTAAAAGGAGCATATATTGGCAATCATCAATCTTTATGCCATGCTCTAACTGTATCATTTCAATTGTATGCTCTAATAAAGCATCCGCAAGAAATTCCTCATCTCTCGATACAAAATCTGTACAATAGTACTTTAGATTGGCTGGAATTCCTTCAGAATATTCCGTACCGTCTTTGCGTTTTCCGGTAATAACCGTTTTAATGCGCTGATATGTAAGGTCTTCACAAATGTTGTTTTCATTATTTGTACATAAAATAAATTTACGATTCCCACCATCCTGTTGATTCAATTCTAATATAGCCTGAGCAGTTGTACCTGAACCAGCAAAAAAATCTAAAATGGTGCCTTCTTTCCCACATGCTATCGCAATAATATTTTGAATTAATTTAGAAGGCTTAGGATGCGAAAACACTTTTGCAACACCAAAAATATCTTTCAACTCTTGAGTAGCATCAGCATTCATCGCCTGCTTATCCCACCACGATTCAGCCTTTCTTTTTGAAAAACCTCTATCCTTTGCAAACACACGTTGGACAGGGCGCGCATTACCACTTTTCCCAAAAATTATCCTTCCATCCTCTATACGTTTTTTTACTTCACTTTCATTAAATACCCAGTACCTTCCTTCTGGTGGATAAAAAATTTCTCCAGTTTTAGGATTTGTTATTGAAAAGTATGGTCCTTTATGGTTAGCTGATAAATCAGTAGTAGTCCATGGTCCACGCGGATCATTGTCCGGATTACTATATTTTTCATAACTCTCTTCTTCTGATATTTCATATCCCATATCAAAAATATTATCGATAGATTTTGCATAACAAATAATATAGTCATGTACTGGTGGTAACCACCCCATATTATTTCCGTTCGTTTTCTTTTTCCACAAAATCATTCCAACAAAGTTATTTGCTCCAAAAACTTCATCACATAATAATTTTAACTGCGAAACCTCGTTATCATCTATTGACGCAAAAAGAACCCCTGATTTTTTTAACAAATTTCTGGCCAAGTTTAATCTTTCATACATAAATGATAACCACTTGCTATGCCTAAATCCATCTTTTTCATCTATAAAAGTATCGTCATACTTAAAATCTTTCCCGCCAGTATTATATGGAGGATCAATATAAATCACATCTACTTTCTCCCTATGAGTCTTCTCTAACAAATGTAGACTATGCAGATTATCTCCTTCCAACAAGAAATTATATCCCGCTTCCGGTGCTTCTATTATTTCACGTTCTGGTACCTCCGTAAAAACAGGCACATTATCCCGCATCATAACATCTACGTTTTCCTCATGTTCTTCCCATACCAGACCATAACGCTTTGACACTAATTCTTTTTCTATCTGATTAATCGCAATTAACGACTCATCATCACTGTGTTGCTCTTTCAAAGTCTCTAAAAACTGTATCATTTTATCACGACGTATCTTTGATAAATTTGCCATCTGATTGTTTCTCCTATTCTATATTCCAAACTCCTTTTTTTCATTTCTTGTCAAGCACAAATAATTCAGATAACACTCCTGACACTTTTTCTTGGAACATTCTCGCGGCAAATTATTATTGCGAATATTCGTTGCCGCCATTCTAATATCACGGCTTACATCATCCAACAACCCTTCTGCCACTCTTTGACGCTCGCTCTCTGAATTATCCAAATTATATATTTCCAAATAGTCCGCACTCTCTCCGGTCAGTTTCTGATATCCCAATGCATATATTTTTAATTGCTCAGCATTAATACATTCTGTCACATCCCTGCTTGCTGTTTTAAAATCTACAATATATGTTTTTTCCTCACCAGATATCTCACGCCGTTTCACCAAGTCTATTCGACCGTTCACCTTGATTCCATCCCCCATATCCAACTCAATATCTGCTTCTGCCATAGTGATTTTATCGAAATCACTACGATTTTTTGACACATACTCTGAAATATTTTTCTTGGCAGACTCAAGCATATTCGCCTCTAATTTTTCATTTGCATACGGAAGATAAAAACTTGTTTCTACAATATCTGCAATTTCACTGTCTGTCAATTTTTCTCCGGCTAAGTACCGCTTGTGAATATTTCTTACGATCTCATGCATTGCTTTTCCATAACCCATAGCCGGTACGATCGGCTGCACAAACCCATAAAACATTGACATTTTAAAACGGTATGCACATTCAAAATAATCCTGCAATATAGAAAAATTAAGATTAATTGCTGCAGATTCTTCATTCATCCTCGGAAGATGTTTATTCGTATATATCATTTCTGAATCGTAACCCAGCATATAGGGAGAGTCTTTTGCCTCTACCATGAATTCCGAGACCTTCTTCTCTCTCGTACTTCCCGGAGACCTAGTCAAGAATAAATATTTCTTTGCCCGTGTCACCGCAACATAAAATAGTTTTCGCTCCTCCTCTATACCGCCTGAAAAACGCTCCGCATTCGTGATCCAATCTTTTTTTATTACATGCCAAATTCCTTTTCCACCCATCTTTGCGGAGGGAAAGTTATTACGATTTAACTGCGGAATAAATACGGCTGTGAATTCCAAGCCTTTCGATTGATGCACAGTCATAATATTGACAGCATCCGGTCGAATATATGTATTAGCAATGTATCCCTCAGGATAATAGTCATCCGCCGTATACTGTAAGAACTTACAAAAGTTTTTCAATTTATTTTTAGGTAAGGTTGCAAAGTGAATTGTTTCAAAATCCTGAATCACTTGGCTAAACTTACCCAAATTATATAATATGATTTCTGCTTTGCCATTCTCCGGATTATCTAAAATGGACAATTTCCGCAAGAAATCATGATATACTTTTTGCAATACGAAATCGCCATAAAATTTTTTCTCTTTCACATCTATTACATCTAAAGTGGCTATTGCATCCGATATCTCTTTATCATCCAGTATATACTCAATATTTTTCCACAATTGGAACAGTTCTACCATTCCAATTTCCCCGGATAAATAATCAAAAATACCCTGGGCAGCTTTACATTCCGGTGTTGTGAATAACTCGTTTACGCCTTCAATGATATAAGGAATTTTATGACGATCAAATATTTTTGCTAAATCTTGTCCATGTTTACGTTTGCGAAGTAACACTGCCATTTCCGAATATTTTATTCCAACTTCATGGAGTTGTTTTATACGCTGCGCTATAAAATCATATTCATCTTCTGTTTCCTCAAATTCTCGGTATACAGTATCCCCCTCTTCATATTGGAACAGGGCTCCTGAAACCATTTGTTTTGGCAAACGTTTTGTATTATTTGTGATAACTCTTTTTGAAATATCAATAATTGCCTCTGAACTTCGATAGTCCGTATCTAGTACAATATACTTTTTTATTCCATACCTTTCCTTAAAGGTCAAAATATTCTCTGTATCACTTCCCCGAAATTGATAAATAGTCTGATCATCATCTCCAACAATACACAGGTTACAGCCTCCATCTTTCAAAAAGCGAACCAACTGCTCTTGAACAGGATTCGTATCCTGATATTCATCTACTGTCAAATACTTTACTTTGCCAGTAATGATATCAGCAAACTCTTTGTTGTTTTCTAATTGATTTAGCATTTCCTGTAAGATTAATGAATAATCGAAATAATTCTTCTCATAAAAAACTGCCTTGTACTTATTCACTGCAGTTTGAGTTTTCTCGTCCCACTTATCTCGCTCAAACCAATTCTCGTTTAAGGTGCTCATCACACTTAAAAAGAGATTTGTTTCAACAAATATTTTCAAACCCAAGTCTTGCATTCCGCAGCTATTATAATTCTTTTCAATGTATAATTTCGTCTTGATTTCATCCAAAACTGTAAACTTTTGAAATTCTGCAATATACTCCTGCAACATTTTAAGACAAAAACCATGTATTGTTCCTACATACATATTGGCAAATCCGTTGGTGTTCCCCAATACAGCTTCACCATATTTGTATATTCTACTTTTCAGTTCCGTCGCAGCTTTCTCTGTAAAAGTAAACGCAACAATATTTTCCGGCAAAATATCCTTATTGCTCTTAAGAATATTAATAATTCGCCTTGTCACTACGCCCGTCTTGCCGGCACCAGCACACGCAATAATTTCTAAATCTTCATCTATTGTTTTTACTGCTTCCTTCTGGTTTTCTGATAAATCTTGGTATATATCCATAGTTTTCTCTCCAATGTGAAAATCAAATTATGTAGTTAATGATGCTATTATATTTATAATAGCTCACTACTTGTCCATTAAAATGTACTTTTCCCTTGCATTTTCATGTATTTCCTTATTTTAAATATCAACAAATTTAGAATATTATATCATACTATACCAGCCTCATAAATACTATTTTTTTAAGTCAAATCTTGGAATCTACTTATCTAGCAGCTTACACAAACCATTACAACGCTGTCAGTTGCGTATGAGTTGGCTTTCAGCCAACTCGGAGAATGAGATTTTCTTAATGTTCCACTCACCGTCAGCAATTTCGGGACACGGATGTCCCGAAAAGCCCGAACCGAGCACGGATGCTCGTTGAGGGTGGTTGCGTACAAAGATGCTAACTATCCGGAACATTTAGAAAATCCATATGACGGAGCAGACGGCGGGAGATGGTTTGTGTAAGTTTCATCTGCAAATACAAAAAGAAGAGCAACCCTCTCGGATCACTCTTCCAGATAACACTTTATCATACTAAACTCGCAAGCCCGCGCTATCGCGCTTCTTAGCCTGCTACGCAGGCCGCTTGCTCGTTAGCAGCGCAGGAAAAACAAATGTCGCTTCGCGCCGCTTGTTTTTCCTATGCGCTTGCTACATCATTCCCATTCCGCCGCCTGCAGGCATCGGAGGTTCGGGCT
>JAFLTH010000071.1 GCA_022510525.1 Lachnospiraceae bacterium
TGGAGGATTTACAGGCGCAGTATGACGGAAGCGGAACCTATGAGGCTGCAGAAGGTATTCTGACATGGCGGTATGAAAACGGAACCATCAGGACGGAAAATTATGTATGGGAGGATTTCAATCTGGTTCTGATGGGAGAAGAGGATTCTGCAATTCTCATTTTCCGGAAAGAAATGAGCGAGGAGGAGACACAATGAGATCAATTCTGCGGAAAATAAGTGTACTTGTACTGTCGGTTGCTCTTATATGCTGTATCCTGCCTTCCAGGGTCTTCGCAAATTATGAGATTCCCGGGACTTGGCAGGTCCAGGCGGATACCGGGATCGCATATACTGTAAAAATTCTGGATTGTAATTATGGCAATAATGCCTATTTCTCCCTGCGGGACATAGCTATGGTTCTGAAAGATACGGATAAGGCATTTTCCCTGGCAATCACAAAAAATACCGTGGCCCTGGATCCGGGACAGGCGTATCAGCCTGTGGGTGGGGAAAACGTTTCCTGGAACAGCCGCTCGAACCCAAATATAACCCTGCGGAGAAACGAATTCAAGGTAAACGGAGAAGATACATACTACTATACGCTGATTGCGAAGATGCCATCCGGTTATTATGACTGCTTTATGATGGCGGCGGACCTGGCTATGATACTGGATATGGATATTACTGTATCCGACGACGGCATCCTGCAGATCCACACCCAGGAACCTTTCTCTGTTTCTGCAGCTTTTTTGGAACAGACCGGTTATTTTTACGGAGTCAATAGTGTGCTGGCAGGAGATGTAACCACCGGTGAAATTTATTATGAATATCAGGGTGACACTGCTTATCCCATTGCCAGCATCTCCAAGCTTATGACCTACATTCTGGTCATGGATGCCTTATCTGCAGGACAGATCACCCTGGAGGAGCAGGTTGTCGTCTCCGACGCCGTACACCAGCTGTCTGTCTCGGGAGATGGGGGGTATCTGCTGGCAGCGGGAGCAACGGTCACTGTGCAGGATCTTCTGCTGGGAGCCCTTCTGCCCTCCAGCAACGAATGCGCAATGTGCCTGGCGGAGGCTGTGGCCGGTTCGGAGGAAGCCTTTGTGCGGATGATGAATCAAAAGGCGCAGGAGCTGGGACTTTCCCAGGCGCGCTTTTTCAACAGTAATGGCCTGCCCGCTTATACCAAAGATGCTGTCCCTGCAAAGCGCCAGAACCGTATGAGCGCGGAGGATATGTTCCGGCTGGTATCGTATCTTCTGAAGGTCTATCCTCAGGTCACGGATATTACCTCCCTGAAAAGCGCATATCTGGAGACTCTTGATGTTGAGGTGAAAAATACGAACCCGCTCTTACATAATATGTCCGGAGTTACCGGTCTGAAGACGGGGACTACCAATAAAGCGGGAGCCTGCCTGGTCACATCCCTGACGGCGGACGACGGGAACATGGAACATGATCTGGTAGTTATCGTCCTGGGCACTGAGGATTCCATAGAGAGGGGGCGGGTCTCAGCGCTGCTGGCAAACTATGCCCTGGAGGTCTTTCATACCGGCGCCGACGAGACGGAGATACCTGATCAGCCCCAGGATATGCCCATGGGCGCTGAGGCCATGGTGGACTGTATTCTTCGGACCGCCAGGAAGTATTGATGGGACTATACTTCGGACCGCCAGAAAGCATTGATAGGGCTATACTTCGGACCGCCAGGAAGCGCTGATAGGTCTGTTTCTCATATTTATAATCAAGGGGATTGCGGGATGCAGTCCCTTTTTTGATACTGCCATTCAGAGTAGTAAAAGGTATTAAGGAAAGAATATAAGGACTTCCCTAAATCCCTTATCTAATAGCTCTTTATCCAAGATCTCTTTACCTAAGACCTCTTTATCCAAGTCCTTTTTATCCAAGACCTTTTTAACTAAGAGAAAAAATTATGAAAATAAAATTTGACAAAAATATGTATAATGTCTAATATTATAGATATAAGGAGATGAACCCATGCCAAAAAAATCAATTGTATTATTACCGGAAACAGAGAACATTCTTGAACAAATGGGATTACAGATAAAGTATGCTAGATTACGAAGAAAATTATCAGCGGAATTGGTAGCAGAACGAGCGGGAATCAGCAGAGCCACCTTAGTATCGATTGAGAAAGGTTCACCCTCGGTGGCTATGGGATGTTATGCAGCGGTGTTACATGCGCTCAATTATATGGATAAAGATTTGTTGCTTATTGCAAAGGATGATGAATTAGGGCGTAAATTGCAGGACTTAGCGTTACCGGTAAGAAAGCGGGTATCAAAGAGAGGATAATTATATGGAGAAAGAGAAGGCTATATATGTATTTGCGGATTTCAGGCCTTTTCATAATGAGTTAATCGGGACTATTTTTGTTTCTCAGACAAGAGGAAAAGAGTTCTATTCTTTCGAATATGAGCTGAGCTGGCTTGAAAATCAACATATGTTGCTGGACCCTGATTTACAGTTGTATAAGGGAAGACAATATATAAATGAGGATAAAAACATTTTTGGTATATTTGCCGATTCCTGTCCTGATAGATGGGGAAGGCGATTAATGAATCGAAAGGAAGAACTTCGGGCAAGGAAAGCTGAAGAGAAGCCCAGGAAGCTTTTAGAGAGCGATTACCTTTTGGGGGTATACGATGAAGCAAGAATGGGAGGATTACGTTTCAAAACAGACCTGAATGGAGAGTTCCTTTCAAATGACGAAGAATATGCAACGCCTCCATGGACCTCATTAAGAGAGCTTGAACAAGCGGCCATTGCATTTGAAAATGATGATACCGGTCTTGATGAAAAATGGTTAAAACAATTACTGGCGCCAGGTTCATCGCTTGGAGGAGCAAGACCTAAGGCTTCGGTTATGGCGCCGGACGGATCTCTTTGGATCGCTAAATTTCCGTCAAAACACGATGATTTCAATTCGGGAGCATGGGAAATGGTGGTCCATGATTTAGCGCTTATGTGCGGTCTTAATGTTCCCGAGGCTAAAATCGATAAGTTTTCAAAATTAGGAACAACATTTCTTGTAAAGCGATTTGACAGAGTCGGCCAGCAGCGAATTCACTTTTCGTCAGCTATGACAATGCTTGGAAAGAAAGATGGAGCAAATGCAACTGATGGAAGCAGCTATCTTGAAATAGTATCCTTCCTGAAGGCAAACGGAGCAAAGCCCAAAAGAGATTTAAGAGAATTGTGGAAACGTATTGTGTTCAGTATGGCAGTGTCAAATACGGATGACCATTTCAGAAATCATGGATTTGTTTTGTCGGATGAAGGATGGGAGCTTTCCCCACTCTACGATGTGAATCCGGATATATTTGGAGAATATCTGTCTTTAAATGTGGATTCTGATAATTCAAGTATTGATTTTGATTTGGCTATAGATGCGGCGCCATTTTATGGGATAGAAGAACAAGCAATGGAGCTTGTTGTCAGCATAAAAAATGTAGTTAGGAATAACTGGCAGCTGCTGGCAAAGAAATATGGAATCAGCCGTGGTGAAATGGATAGAATGAGGCCGGCGTTTAGGGAATGTGAAGGGTAAAATAGATAAGAACACCTTTTGCACATGCTTGTATCGATACCAGGCAATACAATCTTGTCCAATTCGGTGAAAGAAGGATATAACTGCTATTATATAAAGCTGGAATACCATCAGATAGGAGTTGGCTGGAAAAAGACGGCCTTCGGTAACAAAGTGCGTTGCTATGATGATGAGCGTACGATTTGTGATTTGTTGCGAACCAGAAGCAGAATGGATGAAGAAACGGTAATAAGTTCCATAATAATTATGCGACACATAAGGAGAAGAGCTGAATCGATTGGCAGCTTATGCAGAAATATTTAACGTGAATAAAGTCTTAAAGAGGTATATGGAGGTGCTGCTATGAGTTCTAAGAAAATCGGTATGATGAACATATTTCTAGTTTCTCGGATAAGTCACAAAGCCAAGTAGAGAGATACATATATTATACGGGTTGATAAGGTGAAAATAGAGGTCGAGATAAAATAAGAACAGAATTCCAGGTTCCGCAATTATCTTAAATGGTAGGAGTTTAAGTAATGCTTTTGCTACATAAGTGAAATAGACATTATGGTGCAATGCAGGAGTGTATTATTGAAAAAGCTGTGACTGAAAGGTCATGGCTTTTCTTTTTATACAAGATTTAGAAATATTTTATTTTAATAATACAATATTTAGTTGAAATTGGATTTGGTTGATGATATACTATTAGAACATACATTCGTATTGCGGCGGTGAAATGAAAATAAAAGGATAGATAAAGCTCAAATGTTGTTGATAACTCAAAAGAGAGATTGAGATTATTGAAAGTGCTGTGTAAATAGATTATGTACACCTTTGTGTAAATTTACCGCCTAAAATAAGCATCTTAACTTTATGGGGTACCTAAAGGGTAAAGGTACTCTGATGATATATAACAGGTATCTGAACTTGCAGAGTAAGTGAAATAAAGCATTCTAGGCAAGGGGGGTACTATGTCGTAACAGTGGGAAATCTGACAGAAGAAACAATAAAGATATATAGTATAGTAGTTATAAGAATTATGCAATGAAGATGGTGAAGGGACTGCTTTCTAGCGATAGCCGGCAACAGCGCTTGCAATTCTCGTCTTTTATACGTGCAAGTAATAAAGGGCCTTAGGATGGTCAATTCCAACCACCACTTGAAGTGGTGGTTGGTAACTAGTATGTGTCATAGAAAGGATGGAGTTAATGAACAATATAGTAATGGAATTTGTTGAAAATATTGTAAATATTTATTTCTGTAATCGAACAATTGTATGGGTGATAGTAAGTATATTGTCATTAATAATTACAATCATGGGGATCTGTTACTATAAAAAATATAGAATGTATGCTGTAAACAGAATTGTAAACAAGGTTCTTATCGGTGTTGTAACTATGTTTGCTGGAAATTTCTTGAGTTGGCTAGGACTGAAACCAGAAATCATTTATCCATATTTCAATGCCGCTATCTTCATCATAGTAATCGCGGCTTTGGTCTTTTATGGAATCTTAAAGGGGATTTTGTATATGAATATAGCACCATTGCTCCATTTGTGCAGATATATTCAAATTGGGTGCCTGTTAGAATTGTTCTTGCTGGCATATACTGATTTTTTAGAATTCGGGGAAGGGCTGACGGGAATAGTTGTTATCGCGTGTACAGAAATCATTGCACTGTTAATTGAAAATTGTAATTTAAAAAGGGAAATCCAGGTGGATAAAGAGAGTGATTATCCTAATCCTGTATTGTTTAAGCCCAGGGAAAAGCAACTAAAAAATTTCATAGCTGTATTAGAGCAGCAAAAGAAAGAACCCTACGCAATTATGATTTCCGGAAGATGGGGGAGTGGTAAAAACAGCTTTGTTATGGCATTGGAGGAAAAACTGAAGGAAATATCACCGAAAGATTGCTTTATCTGGGTGAGAGCTGGAAGTGAGAAGAGTGTATCGGAAATTGTGTCTGAAATATCCAGCCAGATCATGGAGATTCTAAAGAAAAATAATATTTATCTTGGACACGAAGACATCATAGAAAATTATTTTCTGGCATTTTCAGATCTACTGGATAATAAAGGATTGGGATTCTGGAGAAAAATTGCTAGTAGTTTTGTATACAATAAGGCGGTTGATGAAAAAAAATATGTGAACAGCATGCTGGAAAAGTTACAGGGTACGATTTACATAGTCATTGATGATTTGGATCGATGTAGCAAGGAATATATCCTTAAAATGTTTAAGGTGATACGAGAATGTACACAGCTCGTCCACTGCAAGACATTGTTTTTGGCAGACAGAACAAAGCTCAAAGAGGAGGTGGGCAAGGACTTTGATATGAAACATATTGAAAAATATATCAGCTATACCCTTGATTTGTGTGAGGTCGATTATAGAGAAATAGCATATTTTTTTGTGCAGGATTTTTTTAGAGAAGAATTTTTTCAGGAAATAGATGCTACTTTGTTACCCAACGTAAGTCCTGAAAAAAAGGTTGAGTCATTTAGAGAATCGATATGTTCATTTCCGCTGAAGGTATTGGAGAGGCTGGAAATAGAAAGGGAAAAATTGAAAAATGTCAACATGACAAATCTGAGTGAGGATTCCGAACCACAGCGGAAAAAACTGGCAAGTCTGGACAATATAATTGAGGAGATTCAAGTAAATATTGATACGGCTAGGACGGTAAAAAATTTTTTTAAAAGCATTAAAAGAAACATACAGAAATTAGATGAGGAAATCAAAAAAAGCAATGCAGAACCATTAAAGGAGGACTGGTTTCATGCTGTTATGGATGTTCAGTTCTTAAAATATTTTTCTCCCACAGCTTTTTTTAGAGTTCAAATGAGCGGCAGTATCGTGAAATATGGAAGATATGATGATAACTATGGTCTGATCACAGCACTAGGACTGCGGTTTGACTCATTGTATAATAATGAGACCAGAAACATTATTTTGGATTATTTGATTTCAAAGCTCGATTCCGTTGATCTTGAGCAAATAAAAACCCAGGAAGACATATATCTTAGCGAGTTATATAGTGATAACACTGAACTTGATCATATAGATGAGTATCTGAGATATGCAAAGAAAAGTGAAGACTTTTATAGAATACTAGATGTATGCAAATCTCATTATTTTGCAAACGATTTTGAGAAAGAAAGTATCATAGGGCAGGTACTGGAGGCTATTGCTAAGATAAGAAGTCCGTTGAGGAGTGAAAGCAGATGTTTTTTGCTGTTTTCCCAAGAGTTTGTCAGATATATAAAAGGAATAGGATTGACCAAACCGCTAAGAGAGAAGATAT
Source organism: Lachnospiraceae bacterium (assembly GCA_022510525.1). GTDB lineage: Bacteria > Bacillota > Clostridia > Lachnospirales > Lachnospiraceae > UBA3282. The sequence goes on from JAFLTH010000071.1 coordinate 6,841, forward strand.
TGAAATCTAGAGACGATATCATAAAGCATACATTATTGGTTAACTTACAAAGCTTTTACTGTATATTAACAATGGTGTTTAGGTTAACTGACGTAGAAAATTGTATTAAAGAAAAAGATATTGATGATGTAAATGTTTTTTATGACATGCTTATGGGGTTGGATAGGAGTAACAAATTTTGGAAGGATGCAGATGAAGAATATAAAACTAAAAACATCAAGATGTATTTTATAAATATTAAAAATGAAGTGATGAACATTGATGATGAAGAGACGAAATGCAAGATTTTGGATTTGATTCATAAGGTGCAAGAAGACTTAGATGTTTGCGATTTTTGGGAACAGGTAATTGACAAATTGGAAGATGCCCAAGAAGTAGTATTTCGAAAATATTTTATCTTGGATGGTAATTGTGATTGCAGGGATGCGGCTTTTGAAAGTGTTGACAATATAAAGCAAGCATTATCTGAATTATACCAATTTTATATATTACATGGAGTAGATTGTATTTCTGAATATTCACTTATATTGCTACAGATGTCTATTATATTAATTCAGATATGTGAAAAAATTGGAGATGATAGTCTATTTGAAGGTCAGGGGAAAGAAATAGGTGAATTATTGGACAAAGCTGCTAGGGTGCTATATCAGGCAGAAGCGGGTTTAGATGGAGCTGTGTTGAATACAATCAATCAAATTAGGGTGAATGTGTATAGGTTTAAAGGTTATGTGAAGAGAGGAGGTAATGTAAGGGGGATTTTGTGAGGAAATAAAATTTTTATAAAAAAAACCATAATGATATTTGCATTGCAATAATGATGTTTACATATAGTATGGGTCAAAAAATCTTTGTGAAGAGGAGTTGTCAATGGAAAAGACTGAACAGCAAAAATCGAAAGACTTTAATATTTATTATTTGAATTTTAGTAAAGTTTATGAAATGGCAATGATGATTAATAATGTCATACTCACTAAAATCGAAACTAATAATTCAAGAAGCTTTGAAAAACAGTATGGTTTTACTTCATCTTTTTCTGCACAAGGAACTAAGAAGTTTCTGGATGGGATTAAGGCATCACTATCTGCTGATGCAAAGGAGACAGCAGCATCTTCCACCAAAGTAGTTGAAAGCTTAGATGTAAAAACTACTAAGTCCATTCTTCTCCGAAGAGTTATTGAGCAGTGTACTAATGTCTCTTTATTGAGTGATTCTGATGAAGGCGACTTGGTAAAACTTGATCAGGTTAAGTTAGAATTATTTGATGAGGAGAGTTTGCGACAATTTCTTTTTCTTAGGCGAGATGCTCTAAAAGGATTTCGAGTCGAAGGAATGGAAATAAACAACCTGGTCAGTTCAATGTTACAGGACTATGCATATGTTTTGAAAGGAAAAGTTGGGTTGCAATCTGGAGAAGATGAGATTATTATCAAGATTCCGATGGATATTCAAACGGAATTTGAAAATAAATACAGTATTGATGATTTATTGATTGGACACGTCTCTATTGTTGGAATCTATAAAGGCATTGTAAAAGAAGAATTTATTACCTCTAGTACATTTTCCTATTTTCAAGAAGTAGGTGATCGGAAAAACCAACAGGAAGAAAGCGCAAACAAAATAATTAAGAGTAATACGCAACCGGCATCTCAATCTTCTATGAAACACAAATCGGAAGGGGAATATCATTTTATTGATACACTTGCAATTATTCAGGATGTAGCCTTTAAGCTGGAGGAACCTCCTGTCCTAAAATTGCATTGGTGGAATAAGTTTGGGATATGGCTTAGGAAATTGAGGAGGAAGTAATTTTATGGACTTATATATACTTTATACATATTGTGGGATTAATGAGCTCCGCCGAATTCAAGATGAAAGGGATGTATTTCCATTTGCTTTTGAAAAAACAAAAGCTATGCTAGATTACGATCCCGATGTTTGCATTGATATCACTGCACTGGTGTATTTACTGCAGACCTACAAGCATAACATTGTGGCCGTTCAGGCAAATCTTCAAGAAATGACTGAGAATACTGTTGTAATTGTTGATGAGATATTAGCAGAAAGTGCTTTGAAATTTCTCCCTTTTTTGTTTTATGAATGTAAGGAGTACTATGAAAAAACGGATAAGGGAGAGGAAGCAGAAGTTTCCGGTGTGTTTGACACATGTCATTGTTTTAGGAGGCCAATATACAAATATAACAGTTTTTCTGATTTGGATGAAATAATCCGCTATACAACTACTAACAATATACCTGTTTCGACCTTTGCAAGTGCGAACGGTGAGCTGCGTGGTGAATTTGAACAGTTTAATAAGTCTGAAAAAATAGCATTACTCGATTTAACCTCGTTATCATATGCCGTTGAGGATAATAAGAACTATATATATTTTCTCGAATTATTTTTAACAAGTTTTCCTAATATAAGTATAATTGCGCAAACCTCTCAAGTTGATGTGCTGCTAAAGTATTTTCCTTTATTTTTTGAGGGTCAAGAACCAATACATAAATTACTTCCTGAATTATCTAACATAGGCGAAGAGACAGAAATAAATCAAGTAACCAAGGTGACTAGTTTATCTGGAAACAGATTTGCTTCATTTATAGAAGATTTTAATCATAACTTGATTGGCCATGAGTATTTTAAGAAACAAATGCAACATTTGCTAACAAATTTTATTTCCTTGAATAAGGTCAAAGAGCAAAAGGTATTTTCGATTTTCTTATTTGGAGCTTCTGGAATAGGAAAGACGGAAGTTGCCAGATTACTGGCAAATGGTCTACAAGAAGGTAGTTATTTGGCAAAAATAAATTTTCAAAACTATAGCAGTCAAGATGCAATAAACAGTTTAATCGGAAGTCCTGCGGGATATGTCGGGTGCAATCATGGTGAACTCAGCGAAAAAATTCAGAAAAGTAAGGTTGGTGTTCTACTTTGTGATGAATTTGAAAAAACAACACGACCTGTATTCTCTTTTTTCCTAGAACTATTAGAAGAAGGTCATTTTACCGATTCAATGGCACGAGAGTATGATATGGATGGGTATGTTATTGTTTTTACATCTAATATTCGTACCGAAGCTGAATATAAGAAAACTATTCCTCCAGAACTTCAAACACGTTTTGATCTGGTGTGCGAATTTGAAGAGCCAAAAGTAGTGGAAAAAACTTTGTTTTTAGATTTACTATTGGAAAAGGCGCAAGCAAAGTATCCAGATCAATTTTCTAGTATTCAAATGACAGAGAATAATAAAAGAAAGCTGTATGCATTTGACTATTCAGGATTATCTGCATTAAGGGATATAAAGCGGGTGTTTAATAATCGCCTTATGGACTTTTTTTCTGAGAATGGCATTGACTTTTAACATTATACATTGCAGAGGAGGTCTTGATTTCAAGCTTTAACAGGAATCTATATGTGGTAAGTCTAGTGGTATCTAAATGGGTATTGAATAAAAATGGTTAAGCAGGTATAGGCAAGCAATGACGAACAAAGTACAATATATAATTTAACAAATTGCTGTGGATGATCAGAAGGAATTTTTGGGCTGTTTTTGTGTTAAAATCATTTGCTAGCGGTATTTATATGTTGATGTTATACTTTCGGTAGAAATTTACTGGAGATGACAAACTATTATGAATAGAAAAATGATTAGGTTTGGAGAAAATATTAGAATTCTTCGTAATAAGAAAGGCTGGACACAGGAACAATTAGCAAATGAGGTTCATGTAGCAAGACAAACTGTTTCTGCATGGGAAAAGAAGGTAAGCTATCCGGATATAAATATTCTAGCAAGACTTCATGAGATATTTGAAGTAACAGCAGACGAGCTGATTTTCGGTAAGATGCCATATGAATATCAAGATGTTCCCATGCAAGATATTATATATGGGCAAGAGGAAATTATAAGATCTATTAAGAAAAAGGGATTTTATGATATTTTGGAAGAAGATATCCAAGAGTTTTTTCCAATTATTTATCTGCGTTTTCCAAGAATCATGGGTATAGTATTGGAACTTCACGAATTAGGGTATCAGATTTGCTCTGTTTATTCCAATGGCTTCAGTATTTATTTTTCAACAGACGAAGAGGCAGAGAAGTTTTCGGGTGTGCTTTATGATATGATTGATGCAATTATGCATGATAATGTTAAAAGAACCATATTAACATATTCTGAAAAAGTACAGGATAGAGTAGATGAGGTAGAGATTAAAGTGTTACAGGAAACTCATAAACTGATATTTGATGATGAAATGGAGCATATGTATTATTGGGTTGATAAGTATGACAGAATACGAGGTTATGGGAAAACGGTGAAAGAATGTAAAGTACAGGCAAAGGAACAAGCATGTGACATATATACAATTATGCATGAATAAAAGAAATATATAATAGGAATCTTTTCTTGGGAGTTATGAAAGAATGAGCTAATCTGTAGCACTGGGATAAAGACACCTATGTGGACAAGTGTGGGGAGATTTCTGGCGATATTTCCGAAAGATGGGAACATGTAAGATAAAATGTAAATTTGGACAAAATTGAAGACCTTCGAAGAATACAAGTTGAGAAGCAGATATCGTATAATTTCAGATAAATATTAGGGTCGAAAATATTGCAGGTTAAAGGGGGTATGATGCTAGGTGATGGTATAACCCGTGAAACACCCACAGGCAGAGTCATTGGGAATTTTGAATATGGCATAACTTTTAGATAGAGGTTGGTTGGAAAAGTTATGCTAGTTTTTGCATTATGGTGAATTTGCAAGGAAGAGTGGATAAAATTGTTTTTGGCACCAAGGAGATAGTGTGCCCCTTGGGTGAACTATGGTATGGGTTATGGTGAACCATGCAGTTAAGTATACAATTTGATTTATATAGACAGAAAAGAGAAACAATATGTGGAGCAAGCAGGAAGTGGTAAATAGTTGAATTAAGTAGTCAACTGTGGTATTTTATGTATAAGTTGTTTTTTAGAGGTGAAAATTGTGACTAGAGTAAAAAAGAATGGACTATATTTGAATGTTTGCATTAAAACTCCAATATATACAAGATTAGAAGAGTTATATATGGATGTTGGAAAACGAAGACCGTTGCAGTGGAAAGATTATTGATTGCCTATCTGGATGACTATGAAGAAAAATTGAAAATAATAAAGAGTTGGATAATGAGAAATTAGGAAAAATTGTTTTTACGGAGAAAAGATATTATGGCATTCGAGATAAAAGAACAGAAAAAAGATGAACTGCATAAAAGTGGAAACGCTATATTAAATAATGCAAAGTATTCATCGGATAATACTGATGAGTGGTATACAACATATGACACGATAGCTGAAGAAGTATCTCATTATCAAGAACAGTTCAATGGAAAGATCGTGCTTTGCAATTGCGATGATCCGTATGTATCAAATTTTTGCTATTACTTCTTGCGGCACTTTAATCAACTACAATTAAAAAAGCTAATCTGTACTTCCTATGCTGGGTCTAAGATAGATCAAATTCAGAATAATAGTCAACTGAATTTTAATCTTTTTGATAGTGATGGCGATTCTGTACTCCTTAACCAAGGGTATGTGCTAAGTGTATCTAAGATGCCAGGTAAAGTGGGAGAAGAAGTAAGCGATGAAACAATTAAACAGGTGTTGGCAAATAAACAGGTTGTTAGAAAATTATTGGGTTCAGGAGACTTTCGTTCAGATGAGTGTATTAAATATTTGGAGGAATGTGATATCTGTTGCACAAATCCACCATTTAGTTTGTTTTCAGAACTTTTTTCACTTTTAGTAAAATATGACAAGCAGTACTTGTTGATTGGTAATCAGAATGCAATAACATATAAAGAAATATTCCCATATATCAAGGAAAATAAGGCATGGGTTGGTTACCGATTTGGTGACATGGCTTTCCGTGTGCCAGCAGATTCAGAACCTAGAAAAACAAGATTTTGGATTGATGAATCGGGACAAAAATGGAGAAGTCTTGGAAATGCAATGTGGTTAACAAATATCGATACCCAGAGAAGACATCAGCAGCTAGTATTGACACAACATTATAATCCGGAGATCTATCCTAAATATGATGATTTTGATGGAATTAATGTACGTAGGGTTTGTGATATTCCTATGGATTATGATGGAATTATGGGGACTCCGATTACATATCTTAAATATCACAATGAATCACAATTTGAGATTGTGGGGGAGGCAAATCACGGATCTGATAATGAATTTGATTTATTCAAACCTAAGGTTAATGGAAAAGAATTATTTAAAAGAATTCTTATCAGACGGAAGCAAAATCCTATGTCAGCGCCAAAGGAATTCCGCGTTTTGGACCTGTTTTGTGGTGCAGGAGGTCTTTCATGGGGGATGGATAAGAATCCGTACTTTAAGACGATGGTAGCGTTGGACATTGATGAAAAAGCAGCAGCTACATTTAAAAAGAATATGCCTGAAACGGAGATAATTGTTGGCGATATTACTGATACATCTGTAAAAGAGAAGGTTGTTTCATTAGCTCAAAAAAAAGGCGTGAATATGTTGGCTGGCGGGCCGCCTTGCCAGGGGTATTCTATGAAAGGGAAAAAACTTGGTTTGGAAGATCCGAGGAATTTCTTGTTTAGAGAATACCTTGATCTTGTAAAAAGGTTACAACCCGATGTTTTTGTAATAGAAAATGTTAAGGGTTTGCTACTTTCTGCAAATGGATGGTTTAAAGATGAGATTGTGCAGACAATCAAAGCACTTGGATATATTGTAACATTTGATATCCTCAATGCTGCAGATTTTGGTGTTCCTCAATCGCGCGAACGAGCTATTTTTATCTGTTCGAAACATGGAGCAATTCCTTTACCCAAATCAACTGTTTCGAAACGAACTACAGTTAGAGATGCAATAGAGGATTTAGCTTATTTAGAGTCGGACGAAGGTGATTTTGAGCAAGAATATATAACAGAACCAAAAAGTAAATACCAAATTGCTATCAGAGAAGGTAGCCGGAAGCTATATAACCACAAAGCGTCTAATCATAAGCAAATAGCAATTGAAAAGCTGAAGTTAATTCCACCTGAACAAGGAAAGGAATGTCTTCCGGAAGAATTATATGGAAATCAAAAATTTAAAACAACTTGGGGAAGACTCAAATGGGATGATGTTTCACCTACTATAGATACAAGATTTGACGCTTCGTCTAATGGAACTAACAATCATCCATTTTTAAATAGAGCAATTACTCCGAGAGAAGCTGCAAGGCTCCAATCTTTTGATGATAAGTTTATTTTCTATGGATCTAAGGTGTATATACGAAAACAGATAGGCAATGCCGTGCCACCACTCTTAGCAAAAGCCATTGCGGATCAAATTGCAGAGTATTTTGACTTAAAGTAATGAACAAACTAACTGATGGAGATAGTTGTACGATATACCTTATATGAATGGATGGTGAATAGATGAATAATGAAATGGCTTATTTGCTGGGAATGATAACTGGTAACGGCGAAGTGCAACGAGGGGTTACATTAACAACAATATTGATAGAAGTTCCTCACAAAAAATTAAAAACAGAATTTCAAAAAGATGTCGGTATCTATGTAAAAGCAAGTATTACAGATATTCGGCAAATATTGGAACCACTTTTAGGAACCGCTTTAAAGTTTATTCAAAATCCCAATATTTCGATTCTATCATTTACGAAGTCAAATGAAGATTATTTAATGAGAGAAATAATGAGATATATCGGGAATGCTTCATCTTCAGATACGATAAGGATTTCGCCAGAAGTGTTTGAATTCACAATGGATGAGAGAAAGCAATACATAAAAGGCTTTGCAGATGTTACTGGTTATATCCGAAGGAGCAACTATGCTTTTACTGAACCTAATTATCGAGTTTATTTTGAAATACCTCATAATTGGGGATTAGTGGCAGATTTTTGTAATTTGTTGAAAAGTATAGATATTCCAGTTCAGAATATAGACTGGGCGCATCCAAATATGAGAGATGGGAATCTTAAAAAATACAATCAGGGGAAGCGCGATTTTTGGAAAAAAGAACATCAAGTAAAAGTATGGGCTGTTGAATATCAGCCTATTGGTTTTGCGGTTCTCCATAAGCAAGAAGCATTAGATTATTTTGCAGAAAAGCAGAGAATTCACATAGAAATTGAGCAAAATAGAAAAATATCTGATGTAACCCATCGTTATTACTGGGAGATGGTTTCTAGAAATCGAGAGAAACCAATGCATCCAGGTGAGAATGATGACTTCATTCATAAAGAAATTAGAGGAAAGCATTATAACTCTTGGAGTGAAATTGCTAAAGATCTCGGATATAGCGAGGAATCCTGATGTTAGAGAATGAATTGTATGAACCGATGCGATGTTGGCTAGAGCAATATTTATTAGATAAATATAAAGGGTATAAAATCATTACCATAGATGCATCTCAGGAGCGATTAGATCGTGTGCTTGCAAAGTATGATATTGTTATTGAAATGGCTAATGGAGTAGATATTCAAATAGATGTTCTGGGAATTGCTCGAAAAGAATTGGAGATAAAACTTTTCTTTATTGAAGCAAAGAAAACAAAGTTGACGCTTAGAGACTTAGGTCAATTGTGGGCTTATTGCAAGTTAGTAAATCCTGAAGAGGCGTTTTTGCTATCATCTGCAGGGCTTGGAAGCTTAAATAAGTTGATTAACTCTTTTAGACGAGAAGATATGCTTGATTTTGGAGAAGGAAAGAAAATTAAAAAAATGAAAGTCGGGAAATGGGATGTACCAAAGAACACAGTTGATTTGCATTCCTTAGTACCTAAGATATAGGGCATGATAGAGATGGTTATGAAGATATTATAAAAAAATAATATAAAAAAATATTGAAAAATTGTAAAATTTTATGTAGAATAATTAATGAGAACGAGGGATATCAGTTGATTATGTTAATTCTAAATTCATGTTTTATTTTGGTATAGTAAAAATTCAATAAAAAAGAAAAGGAGAAAAATCATGAGTGTTGCACAAGAGTTAGACCAATTTATCAAATCATCAGGGGATAGAGTTTTTATAGAGGCTGAAGCAAAACCATCAAGGTTAAAGAGTTTCTATGCCCAATACAATAGTAAGTATAGTCCGACGATAAACAACAATACTGATGGAATAATTGCGCTCGATGAAGATGCAAATAAATGGGGATTGGAGTTGAGATTGTATTTACATAACTGTCCATCATTTATTCCGACCACCAGAAATACAGTATATAGAAGTGAGTATTCATATCGTATAAATGATGTTGATGTAATCTTGGAGATGTTTGACTTAGGATATCGAATTGGAATTAACTAAGGTATATATCACCGAAGTAATCATGCTGCTTCGTAAGAAAAAGTTTGGCATCTCCAGCAAGATAGCCCCGAGGACTGGATTCCACAGTTAGCTTTTTTGTTCAATAAAGCAGAGATTGAGGCAGATATGACAATTCTCTAATTAATCGCAAAAGATGTGAAGGGTTACAAATGTGTTGATAGTCAGACGGGAAGAGCTAACCAGAGAAATATCGGTTCGTGAAGCACCATGCAATCTTGTAGATGAAGAAAAACTCTGGTGATGATTTAATCATAAAGTTTACTGCCCTTGGAAATTCTAAAATATCAGAACAAGGAGATTGTTTACAACAAAGAATAATTGCACTATAATAGGTATAAGATAATGAAGAGGTTATTTGAAGTGGGAAATTTCGTTGCAACCACGCACCCAATGGGTTAAAAGAGATGAAGGAGCCGCGACGCTTGCCAAATAACCTCTTGTTATATTATACCTTATGATGCTCCTTAGCTTCGGCTGGAGCCTTTTTATACAAATTAATTGCTCGTAAAATCTACTTTATAAATGTAAAGCTTTATATCTCAGCAACGACCAAGCCATATCTTCGGAGACGGCAATACCCGTACAATCTCCGTCTTTTTCATTAAAATTCGCAACTTCTGAAGCGCAATCACCTAGATTACTCTAAAAGAAAATGGAAGAATTTATGAGTCAGATGCAACAGGAATAAATCAAATTGATTTTGCCCATACTATATTGACACTGATATATATCTTGATATATACTATATAACAATAAAAGAACTTTCCTCTAAAACAGAGACGATGGAGGCGAACGATCATGACAACAGCAAAAGTATTTGAAAACGGAAGAAGTCAGGCAGTAAGACTTCCAAAGGAATGCCGCTTTTCAGATGATGAAGTATTGGTCAATAAAATTGGTGAGATTGTTATGCTCATACCAAAGTCTTCTAAATGGAATGGCTTTTTAAGCGGTCTCAATATGTTTTCTGATGATTTTATGGCGGATGGCCGTGAAGACCAGGCAGAGC
>JAFLTH010000072.1 GCA_022510525.1 Lachnospiraceae bacterium
TGCGGACAAACGGTTTTCAAGACCGCCTCGTTATGACCACTTCGATACCTCTCCAGGTCGCTCTGACAGGCTTTTCCAGTCAGCGCAAAGATTATTTTAGCAAAAAAGAATATTAGTGTCAACTGCTTTTTATAAGAAAATTCAATAAATTTCAATACTTTATTTATATCATTTCATCTATTAATGCATGTGCTATATTCATATCTTCCGGTGTGGTTATTTTAATATTTTTATAAGAACCCTCCACCAGTTTAACAGGATGCCTTGTCAGCGTTTCAACCACCATAGCATCATCTGTAATCTGTATACCCTGATTTTTAAGTTCTTCTTCATTTTTAAGCAGCTTTTCATAAGCTTCTTTTGCCAGGTTAATCGCAAAAACCTGAGGGGTCTGTATCTGCCATAACGTCTCCCTGTTAGGCGTCTGTTTGGCAAATTGTTTCTCATCTACTATCTTAATTGTATCTTTAACAGGCATACCTACTACACAGGCATCATATTTTTTCGCCGTATCATAGGCACGATGCAGGATATCATCGGTTATAAAAGGGCGGGCTCCGTCATGGATAAAAACATAGCCTTCGTCATCTATGGCCCCCAGCCCGTTGGCAACCGAATGATATCGCTCACTTCCGCCCTCTATGATCTTATTGACCTTGGTAAAGTTATATTTTTCAACTATCTCTCTACGGCAATATTCCGTCTCGCCTTTACCCACCACCAGAATAATCTCATCTACGAAGCTTTTTTGAAATATATTTAATGCATAAAAAATGACAGGTCTGTCATTTAGTAGAATATATTGCTTTTGCACATCACTATGCATTCTTCTGCCCTGACCTGCCGCCAATATTATAGCTACCGTTTTATTTTTAACCCGCATAACATTTATGCCCTTTCTCCAAGACGCAAATTGGGATGCGCATTCAGATCAAAACCATGTCGTACTCCTTTGCAGTATTCATAATATCCTGCGGCCCCTATCATAGCGGCATTATCCGTGCAAAGAATGGGGGAAGGATAAAAAAATTCTATTCCTCTAGCATTACACTCTTTGGCAAGAGCTTCCCTGAGACATGAATTAGAAGCAACACCGCCGGCAATAGCAAATCTTTTCAGGCCGTATTCCTGTACCGCACTCATAGAATGTTCCACCAGAACATCCACAACCGCTTTTTGAAAAGATGCCGCCACATCCTCTTGTACAATTGGAATCCCTTTCATTTCACAGGAATTCAGATAATTCAGAACTGCCGATTTTAAACCGCTGAAACTGAAGTCATAGACCGAATCCACTACCTTAGCACGAGGAAAATGAATCGCATCGGGATTACCTTCTTTGGAAACCTTATCAATCTTGGGTCCGCCGGGATAGCCCAAACCTATTGCCCTTGCGACTTTATCAAAAGCCTCCCCTGCGGCATCATCCCTGGTGCGTCCAAGGATTTCATACTCTCCGTAATCTTTTACAACAACCAGATGTGAATGCCCGCCCGATACAACAAGGCAGATAAATGGAGGCTCCAAATCTTTGTTCTCTATATAATTGGCACTTATATGCCCTTCGATATGGTGAATACCTATAAGCGGTAGTCCTGCCGCAAGACTAACAGCCTTGGCTGTAGAAACACCTACCAGAAGGGCCCCTACCAGCCCCGGTCCATAAGTTACCGCAATTGCCGAAATGTCATTTAAGGTTACATCAGCTGATTTTAACGCTTCTTCAATAACCTGATTAATTTTCTCAATATGTTTCCTTGAAGCGATTTCAGGCACAACACCGCCATATACGGTATGTAACTCTATCTGTGAAGATATTATATTAGAACAGACCTCCCTGCCGTTTTTTACAACCGCAGCCGCAGTTTCGTCACAGGAAGTCTCAATCGCCAGAATAATAACATCTTCTTTTTCCATACTGCTGTTTAGTCCTTTCCTTAAGTAATACTAATTATCCAAATCCCAGCCCAAAATTTTCCAATGATTATCCTCATCCTTGCGCAGAACAAATACAACCCTGCTGGTAATCATCTTGGTTCCCTGCCTTATATTATAATTGCAGTATAATCTGGCGCAGGAATAACCATTCTCCATAAATTCTTCTACATCAGTACTTGCCGATAACTCATATGACGAAATCGTACGATCCTGTTTTTTAAAATCGGCAATATCATTTCGTAAATCTTTAAGATACTGATCTTCGGTCTTAACTGCAATCAATTCATCATCATAAATCCCCTGAATTTTCACCGCCATAGAATCCAGTTCATTTTCCGTATATGTTTCATTGTAGAAACACTTGGAAATCTCATTGAAGTATTTTATAACTTCCTTCGGGGTAGGCGGATAATTTTTTTCAAGGTCACGCGCAAGTACTATCTGTACCGCCGTAGACTCCACAACTTCCTCTTCGGCATCCTTTCCTACATTGGACAAATAATAAAAATATCCGACAACAAGCACCGCAAAAACAATTCCTATAATTACAACTTTAATAATTCCGGACTTTTTCATAGAATTCCTCCATTCCCGCCAAGTATGCGAATTAGGATTTTATCTTAGTTACTATATAATAAGTCTACACTTTTTCCGTCCTTTCCCGCAATAGCATTAGGAAAAATTTTCCTTACTTCGGGCATAAAATCTTCCGGCTTCACCAAAGACGGACTGTAATGTGTCAGCCAAAGTTCCTTAACATTGGCCTGCCTTGCCATCTCTGCCGCTTCATAAAAGGTCATATGTTTATATTCCCGTGCCTTCTCTTTTTTCTCGGGCTCGCCGTACATTCCTTCACATATAAATAAATCTGCACCTTCCGCATTTCTGACAATACTGTCAGTTGGTCTCGTATCCGTGCAGTAAGTAAGTTTTATACCTTTTCTGGGGGCCCCCAGAACCATCTCGGGTTTAAGAATACCATCCCCTGTTTCGATAATTTCACCTTTCTGCAAGCGGTTCCAGTATTTCTTGTCTATTCCAAGTTCCTGGGCCTTTTCTACATCAAATTTGCCGATTCTGTCTATTACAATATTATATCCGTAACAAATAACATTGTGATTAACTTTAAAGGCCTCTATTCTGAAACCGTCAAAATTTAATGTCTGTTCATCCTGAGTCAATTCCAGACATTCAATAGGAAATGGCAGTTCGGGTGCGATTACCCTAAGAGATGATACCACTTTTTCAAGACCCTTTGGACCTATTAAAAGCAGAGGCTCCGTTCGCTCCGCATTCCCCATTGTCAAAAGCATACCGGGGAGTCCACTGATATGGTCCGCGTGAAAATGAGTAAAGCAGATAATATCAATAGGTTTAGGGCTCCAGCCCTTTTTCTTCATAGCGATCTGGGTACCCTCTCCGCAATCTATTAATATACTTTTTCCGTTATAACGTGCCATTAGGGAGGTCAGCCATCTGTATGGCAGCGGCATCATACCCCCCGTTCCAAGCAAACAAATATCTAACATGCACACTCCTGTCCGACTACAGGCTACAGTAACTCTTTTCGCTCCTGCATTTCTACCGGAATACGGAACTTTGAAATAATCTGAGTATAACAGTCCTCACATAAATCAAAACGGTGAGTCTCTCCGTCTCTATGACCGAAAAAACCAAAATCATGAGCAACATGTATACACTCTTCTTTTAAAATTCCATTTTCTACCAGTAATTCCTTTTCACAGCAGTTACATCTTACTGATACAAGCCCTGTTTCTATTTTACTATCATATACTCTCATCTTAATCCCCCATTCTTGCTACGCCTGCAAGCTTATAGAAGCAGGCACCTGTAGTTACAAACGACATCTTGTGTACATATCAATTATAACAATACTAAGTATGCAAAAATAGTGGTAATTATTATGTATGTTTCCTATCTCTTCCACATAATCATAGCATCTTCTGTGGGTTTTTCATAGAAATTCGGACGAATTCCTTCGGAAAAAAATCCCAATTTTTTATAAAGATGAATTGCGGCGGCATTACTTACACGCACTTCCAATGTAAAAGCAGTCAATCCGTTTTTTAAACCATCTTCTATAAGATATTGCAGCAATTTAAATCCGATTCCTCTGTTTCTTTCTTTTTCATCTACAACTACATTGGTAATATTTCCCTCTCCTGCTGCCATAAGTATGCCGCAGGCGCCAATAACATGGCCGTCGCGCTCAGCAACATAGTATCTGGCATTGTCATTTTCAATCATTTCAAGAAAAGAGTCTCTAGACCATGGCATTGAAAAAGTTTCCTCTTCCATCTGACTGACTCTCTCTACATCAGCTCGTTCCATTGGTCTTATCCGTATCCGTTCTCTCTCTGCCTGTGAAAGCCGCAGATACTCGGGCGAATGTTCTTCACCGCTCTGTATCTTTCCCTGTGCAAAATATATACTCCCCAGCACCCCTATGCTTGCCGCACGTTGTCTGTTCATATGCGCGGGTGCAAATGTATAAGGCACTTTCATCAAAGATTTCATTTCTTCTTTGAATACCGGAACTCCGTCACCTAAGAAAATCACTTCCCTGCCAAGTTCATTCAATGAATCGGCAATTTCAGCAAAGGCCACGGCACATTGCTCTCTTATAATATGAAGGCTGTAAATGCCGTCTTCCAACACAAATTCATAAATCCCGGTATAGACCTGACTTCTTCTTGCATCCATTATGGGGCAGACAATTTTATCCGTTCCGTATAAATTATAAGCCAACCCGTCTACCGTCGGCACCGGAACTATAGGTTTGCCCATAGCAAAGGCAAGGCCCTTGGCAGTGGCCGAACCGATACGAAGTCCTGTAAAAGATCCGGGGCCTGCCGCCACCGCAATTCCATCCACCGCATCAAAGTCCAGCTCTATCATATTGCGGATTTCATCAAGCATAGGCAAAAGAGTCTGCGAATGTGTCTTTTTATATTGAATAGTATATTCGGCAACAAGTATATCGTCTTCTATTACGGAAACCGAAGCAACCAGTCCCGAACTGTCCAATGCTATAAGTTTCACCTTAATCCCTCATGATATCTTCCACTTTTATTTTCCTGTAATCAAAACTTTTTTTCGCGTCTTTTTGTATGGTAATCCGTGTATATTCTTCAGGAAGGATTTCTTCTATTATACCTGCCCATTCTATCAGGCATACGCCATCCCCGTAAAAGCAGTCTTCATAGCCGATTTCATCCATTTCCGCTATGTCACCGATTCTGTATACATCAAAATGATAAAAAGGCAGACGCCCCTCATCATATATCTGTAAAATAGTAAAAGTCGGACTGTTAACAGGCTCTTCAATCCCAAGTCCCTTTGCCAGTCCCTGTGAAAAAACGGTTTTCCCTACGCCCAAATCTCCGACAAGGGCAAATACGCTTCCTTTATGAGCCTCTTCTCCGAGCTTTTTACCAAACTCAAATGTTTCCTCGGCACTGTGCGTCTCAACACAATATTCCATAATCAACTCCATCTTCATATTCACTATATCCCGCGAGTTTGTTAGCTTCTGATCTTCACTTTACCAGCCGGCATATGCGTAGAAATCATCTCAATTACTTTATATTTATTCTCACCTATATCCTTTTTAGGAAAAATGCAGGCATTGATCCTCGAGGTATACACAATAATGCTGTTTGATGTGGAGACCGCCTTATACATATCTCCCCATTTCTGGTTCTGCACCTCATCATCCTGCGATACTTCAATTCCCTCTTCCGTCAGCTTATAGTGCAGCGGTTTCTTAAATGCGGGATTGTTTAACATCTGCTGTTTTGATTTCAAAAACAAGCTCCAGGGCTGATAAGCAAGAATAACAACTCCCGCAATCAGAAAAATAACCTGCCTGTCCATATATGCAACCACCAGAAACAAGGCCCCTACCACCGAACCAAGAATTCCGGCAAAGCTGCTGAAGGTATGATGCAGCATATAATCATACAATACACTGGAATTCATCTGCACATCAAATTCAACCTCCATACCGGTTCCGCCTTTCTTAAAGTTAACTTTTTTAAAAGCACCTACGATGCAGGTGCTTTATCTTTAAGTCTTTTATATAATTATTATACTTCAAATAGAATAAAGTTCAAGAATAATCTGATTTACCTTAGTCTTATTCGTGTCTAAGTGCCTCAATAGGGCTTAATTTTGCAGCCTTCTTGGCAGGATAGATTCCAAAGAAAATACCGACTGCCGATGAGAATAACGTCGCACCTATAACAGTTGAAAGTTGCGTCTTAGCAGTAACACCGACAACAGAGCATACTAAATTTCCACCTAAAATACCAAGTCCGATACCTATAAGTCCGCCAAGCATGGTGATAATTCCGGCTTCCGCCAGAAACTGAAGCAGGATAGAGCCTGTTCTTGCACCTAAAGCCTTGCGGATTCCGATTTCTCTTGTACGTTCTGTTACGGACACCAGCATTATATTCATAACCCCTATACCGCCAACCAGCAGTGAAATTGCCGCAACAAAAGAGATAAACAGTGTAACGATACTTAAGATGCTGTTAAATTCATCAGACACATCGGACATATTTTGTACTATAATCTGCCCCTCTCCCCTTGCATCATATTTATTCTCCAGCAATCTGACTGCATTACCGGCTACTTCGGTACAATACTCCGTCGCGTCGGCAAAAATAGCCATATCGTCAAATTCCTCAGTATAATAATAATAATCATTTCCCATTACCGATATCGGAAGTTCAATATATATATACCGACTTGTGCTGCCATTGATCAAACTTGCTGCGCTATCTTCACGGATTCCAACTATGGTCATTTCCTGCGAAATTCCATACAAAGTAAGTTCAAAGCTTAATCCCGCTACGTCGGTTGTACCAAACAAACTGACTGCGCTACTTTCCGTAATTACACAGACCCTGTTACCGCTGTCTGCATCGGACTTTGTAAAATATCTCCCTTTGATAATAGGACCGCCATTACCTGAATAATATTCCAGTCCTTCATTTCCTGCCATAACTCTGGCTTCAAAATTTCCCTTTGCTCCCTGTGCCGTTCCCCAGCCACCTAAAATCGGAGTAGCCGCTTTAACATGATCTACTTTTTCCATAATAAGGTCAAAGTCTTCATCTGCAAACCGCATAGTTGTAGTATCCAAAGTAGTATCCAGATACAACTCAATAAGACCGCTGCCTATGCTTTCCAACTCATCATTGATCTGACCCTTTACTCCGTTTCCGATTGCCATTATCATGATAACTGACGAAATTCCTATAATAATACCCAGCATGGTAAGAAAGGAACGGCCTTTATTGCTTTTGATATTCATAAGGGCAATCTTAATATATTCAAATATCTGTGCCATTGATTTACTCCTTTATCAGCTCTGAGGAACAGCTGTAACCGCCATACCTTCTTCCATATCCACGGTAACATTGTTTACAACCTGCTCTCCTTCGCTCAGGCCCTCAAGAATCTCGCAATAACTTTCCGATGAAACACCTGTAACTATACGTTTTTTCGTCAATACCCCTTTTTCAACAGTATAAACAAAGTCGCCGTCTTTATCGCTGTTAATCACTTCAACAGGTACAACAAGTGCCTGAGCGGATGAGGCTGTATTAACCGATACTTTTGCCTCTACTCCCAGGAAAATATTGGAATCCGGATTTTCAATTTTGATGTCTGCGCCCACTACGGCTGCACCGCTTGCATTTGTAGTCGCCATACCGTTTATTTTATCCACTACGCCTTTATATGTATTTCCTGCAATGGTAACATTTGCTTCCTGACCTACTGCTATTTTTTCCAGATCATATTTGGAAACCGAAATCGCAACCTTGACATTTTCAGTACTGGAAAGTGTCAGCATCTGTGTGCCTTTTGCCAGTGATGCACCTTCAACCAGAGAGATTTCAGTAATTACGCCGTCGAATTCAGCTACAACGCCGTTTTCCACAGCCTGAATCGCAGCCAAAGTTTCATTGGAATTTATGCTGTCCATCTGCCTGCTGGCTTCTAACTGCTCCTTACCGCCACTGTCCAAGGCGGCACTCTCGGAAGCGCTTTTCTGGGATTTCATTTCGGCCTCATAGGCTTTGTAATCGGCAATCATATCCTGATATTTATTTACCTCATCCTGCCATGCCTCAATGTCCTTGTTATGCTGCTGCTCGTATGAATTGTATTGAATCTGCTTCTGCAGTTCCAAATATACTTCTTCGGCATAATCCGCACCTTCTTTATTATTAGGTTTAAGCTTTTCATCCTCCACTTTTTCCGCCCACTCCATAAGGGATATCTGGAGCAGGGTGCCCTCATATGCTATGGCACTTTGTTTGTCGGCAATTTTCTGCTTTAATTGGTTTACATAATTCTCGCTATCCTCAATCTGCTGATGAAGCACTCCCAAATTCACATTTGCCTCATTTAATTCACTTATGTATTTATTGTTTTTGGTTATGGAGCTTTTATATTCGCCCTCACTGGACTGAATTTTAAGCTGAGCCAACTGTTTTTCATCTGCAATTGCTTTTTCATCGTATGTAAAAAGAACATCACCCTTTTTCACATTATCTCCGAGAGCAACCTCTATATGACCAATCTTTGACTCAACCTGTGAAAAGTAAGTCTTGCTCTCAAGTGTCTGCACCGTGCCGCTTGTACTAAGTACCTGCTCTACATCCTGTCTGGTTACTTCGGAAGTATATACGATTGCTCCCATATTCTTGGCGGATATGGAGTTGACTACCATAAACAGAATTATAACAACTGCAATTCCTCCAAAAACGCAGCGTTTAATGATTTTTTTCTTTTTCGCCTTATCCATGGGTGTTTTTTCTTTCTTTATTTTTATTTTTTTATCTTTCTTATCACTATCTAATGTGACACTATTGTCATTTTTGATTTCATCCAATTCCATTTTTGTAACCATGCCTTTCTTTTAATATTATATTTTATCTTCTATTTTAATCTATCAGGTTGCTGTTTTGCGAATCTTGTACGATTTTTCCATCCATAATCTTGATGATGCGCTTAGCCTTGGCTGCTATATCATTATCATGGGTAATCAATATAACGGTTCTTCCCTCTTCATGGAGTGTTTTCAATATATCCATAATCTCTCTGCTTGAATTCGAGTCAAGATTTCCGGTCGGCTCATCCGCAAGAATAATCGGCGGTGCCTGGGCTATCGCTCTGGCAATTGCCACACGTTGCTGCTGCCCTCCCGACATTTCCGAAGGTTTATGACTTTTTCGTTTCTCCAGGCCCACCTTGTTAAGCGCAGTATCCGCAAGTCTCAACCGTTCCCGTTTGCCAACTCCTCTATAAATCAACGGCAGTTCCACGTTCTCCAATGCAGTAAGTCCGGCAATCAGGTTAAAACCTTGAAATATAAAGCCGATTTCTTTATTACGAACATCCGATAATTCGTTATCGCTCATATGTGAAACATCCTGACCGTGCAGAAAGTAATTTCCGCTTGTCGGTACATCCAAGCAGCCAAGCATATTCATCAAGGTGGATTTGCCGGAGCCGGACTGTCCTATGATTGCCACGAATTCATTTTCATGAATGGTCAGGCTGACGTGGTCTAAAGCTTTTACTTCATTCTCACCGGGATTATATATCTTACAGATATCCCGGATTTCTACCAGTTCGCTCATTGATTTTCCCTTCCGATTTATATTATTCCTTAGTCAGTATACTATATATAACGGATCTGGAATATTAAAAGTCTTCAAAATATTTCTTAATTTTTTTATAAGGTAAATATAGTGTGGGAATCTTAAAATGAAATATGGGTAACCTTAAGTTATTCTTAATTGCAACAGCATAATAAAACATTTTAAATTTGATATTTTTCGTGCAAACTATTGCATTTTTCGTGCAAATTACATATACTATAAATACAAGAAAGGAGATGATTATATGGCTGGTTCTACTACTAATATTAGTATACGTATGGACTCAGACTTAAAAGCACGGGCTGATGCTTTGTTTGGAGAACTCGGTATGAACCTTTCCACGGCATTTAATATTTTTGTTCGTCAATCGATTCGTGAGGGTAGGATTCCTTTTGATATTTCTTTGAATCAGCCCAACAGAGAAACAATTGAGGCCTTATTAGAAGCTGAAAGGATTGCAAAAGATTCATCCGTAAAAGGCTATAATGATTTAGATGAACTATTTGCAGACTTAAAAGAATGAGAAAAACGAAATATACTGTAAAAACCACCTCTCAATTTAAAAAAGACTACAAATTAGCAATTAAACGTGGTTTAAAAATTGAACTCTTAGAAAATATTGTATCTACTCTTGCGATGGGTGAACAACTACCTGAAAAAAGCAAAGATCACGCACTTCATGGCGATTGGACCGGACATAGGGAATGTCATATTCAACCCGACTGGTTACTTATATATCGTATAGAGAACGATGTACTGGTACTGACTTTAACCCGTACTGGAACACATAGTGATTTGTTTGGAAAATAAAATAAACCGCCGTGTCGGAAGGAATATCCGGTACGGCGGTTGAATATTTTTATGCCTGATTTGTTTTCTTTAAGATAGGGCTTAATTTCTTATATATAAGAAGCGTTATGAGCGACACGCTGCCTCCTTTAATCAAATTATGCGGAGCAACCGCAAAGCATACAAAAGTGACTACATCGGTAATTGCGGCATTTATCTTAGTTCCCATTCCAATCAAGGCGTCCATAGGCATTCCATACATCTGAGCAAATTTGGGAAGAAGATAAACCGCATTGAATGCAGTTCCAAATACCGTCATACAGAGTGTTGCAACTACACAAGATATAATCGCCGTTTTCTTGCTTTTATGTAAACTATATATAATTGATGCCGGAAGTATGAAGCTGCATCCTACTACGAAATTGGAAAGCTCACCTACAAATGCTGTAGACGTTGGCTTAAATAGGAGCTTTAATATAATCTTACAAAACTCAATCATTACTCCGGCTACCGGTCCGTATGCAAAGGCGCCTACAAGTGCCGGAAGCTCGCTGAAATCCATCCCGTAAAAACTTGGTGCAATAGGTGTAGGGAACTCAAGCAGCATAAGAATCGCTGCTATCGCTGAAAACATACCTATAACCGCTATTTTTCTTGTGGTCAAAATACGTTCTGTAACTGCCTGCTTTTTAGCCACAAGTTTTTCTACTACGTATGCAACTATAAAAATTGCCGCTACCACTGCCATAAACTGTAGAAAAAACACCACATTTTCCTGAATACTTTTTACCAATTCACTCATTTCTTTTTCCTCCATTTTCATCTAATGATTAATATTTAATTGATAAAAAAGGAAGACCTTCGATTTTTGCATAAAAAATCCCCGGACCAAAAAAAGACAATCCGGGGGTTGTTACTTACGCAGTTTCTTCTTCCATCCAGACTATACTGTTGGTTACGGATTCTCACCGTATCAGCTGATTATGTTTGAATAATCAGGTCGCGGACTTGTCTGTATGTATATTGCAACATCAAATATCACCGCCAGTAGGGAATTTCACCCTGCCCCGAAGAACTTACCTTTTTTAGTTGAAGTTATTATAATACTGTTGTGGGGAGAATGCAAGAGGGTAAATGCATTCTAAACTGTTTGCCGACAATTTATTGCTATGGTTGGCTTATCTTCATAGTCAGCCCAATCCTCTTCTTCGCTACATCTACCGTAAGTACCTGTACATCCACTACATCACCGACACTTACAGCCTCAAGCGGATGCTTTATATATTTCTGCGTCATCTCGGATATATGTACCAGACCGTCCTGATGCACTCCGATATCCACAAAGGCGCCAAAGTCAATTACGTTACGGACCGTACCCTTTAAAATCATTCCGGGTTTTAAGTCTTTCATATCAAGTACGTCACTTCTAAGAATCGGTGCAGGCATATCATCACGGGGGTCTCTTGCAGGCTTTTCGAGTTCTTTCAAAATATCGGTTAATGTAATCTCACCGATTCCAAGCTCCTCTGCCAGCTTCTTCTTATCCTTTATTTTTTTCTCAAGACTGCCTGAAAGCATTTCTGCAGCTTCAATTCCGCCTTCTGGATTTGCGACGTTTTTCTTAGTGCTTTCTGTCGGCGTACTATCTAAGACAGCTCCGTTAATTGCCGCTGCCAGTGCCTTGCCCATCGCCGTATTGGTATTACGGATGATAATCTCTTTCTTTTTCTTTGCAGGTTTTTCCTTTGCGTCTCTGTTGGGTACTGCCTTTTTGCCTGCTGCCTTTTGCGCTGCTGCCTTTTTCTGAATCTCTTTGACATCAGCCATTGTAAGACCCATCTTTTCCATAAGTTTTTCAGCTGCTTCGTAGGATTCCGGATGCACACTTGTTGCATCCAGCGGATTGTCGCCGTCAGTTATTCTCATAAAGCCCGCGCATTGCTCAAATGCTTTGGGTCCTAATTTCGCAACCTTCAAAAGCTGTTTACGATTGGTAAAGCGTCCGTTTGTTTCCCTGTAATCCACGATATTTCTTGCAATCACCTTGGTAACGCCGGAGACATATTCAAGCAGAGACGCAGATGCTGTATTTAAGTCTACTCCCACCTTATTTACGCTGTCTTCCACAACTCCGTTCAAAGCATTACTTAATTTTTTCTGGTTCATATCATGCTGATACTGCCCGACACCGATTGACTTAGGATCAATCTTTACCAGCTCGGCAAGCGGATCCTGGAGCCTCCTTGCAATTGAAGCCGCACTTCTTTGCCCAACATCGAAATTGGGGAATTCCTCTGTTGCCAGCTTGCTTGCGGAATATACCGAAGCTCCGGCTTCATTTACTATGACATACTGCACCGGAGTATCCAGTTCTTTAAGCAGTTCCACAATGACCTGCTCGGATTCTCTTGAGGCAGTTCCGTTACCCACAGAAATCAGGGAAATATTATACTTTTTGATGAGCTTTTTGAGCTCCGCCTTGGATTCCGCAACTTTATTCTGAGGAGCTGTCGGATAAATAACCTTAGTATCAAGTACTTTTCCGGTTTCATCTACAACAGCAAGTTTGCATCCTGTTCTGAAGGCCGGGTCCCAGCCAAGCACTACTTTTCCGGCAATCGGAGGCTGCATAAGAAGCTGTTCAAGATTCTTGCCAAACACGGAGATCGCTCCGTCTTCCGCTTTTTCAGTCAGGTCATTACGAACTTCTCTCTCAATAGCCGGTGCAATCAACCTGTCATAGCTGTCAGTTATCACATCCTCTAAAATCGGGGATGTGACAGCATTGTCATTTTTTATAACCTTAGTACGAAGATACTGTAAGATACGTTCCTCCGGCGCTTCTACTTTAACGGTCAGGAATTTCTCGTCTTCTCCTCTGTTTATTGCCAGTACACGATGTCCTGCAACCTTTTTCACAGGCTCCTCGTAGGCGTAATACATCTCATATACGCTCTCTGCTTCCTCATCTTTGGCCACACTGACAAGTTTGCCTTCTTCCATAGTTATATTTCTTATGTAAATTCTATAATCAGCCTCATCGGAAATCATTTCGGCAATAATATCTTTGGCACCCTGTATAGCGTCTTCGACCGTATTAACAGCCTTGGCCTCATCTTCATCCTCATGAAGATACTTGGCTGCCTCTTCTTCTATCGGTGTTTCAGCTTCCTGTGCCATAATATAATCGGCAAGTGGCTCCAATCCTTTTTCCTTTGCAACGCTTGCTCTGGTCTTCCTTTTGGGACGATAGGGACGGTACAGGTCCTCAACTACTACCATTGTCTCTGCTACAATAATCTTCTCCCGCAGTTCATCCGTCAGTTTTCCCTGCTCTTCTATGCTGTTTAATACCTGTTCCTTCTTTTCCTCCAGATTTCTAAGATATGTAAGTCTCTCATCCAGATTACGCAACTGTTCATCATCCAGTGAACCTGTCGCCTCTTTACGGTATCTGGAGATAAAAGGAATGGTATTGCCTTCATCTATAAGCTGCACCGCAGCCTCCACCTGCCACTTTTCTACCTGCAATTCTTCTTTTATCTTTAAAATTATATCCATATTAATCTCACATTCTCCTTTATAAGTTTCCACCCTATATTTTACAGATTTTTCTAATAATTTCAACTACTCATTTTGACAATGCTATAGTAATCATGCTATAATATATACTGATTATATAGGAGGAAAACCTATGGATTTTAATCAAAATATGCCTCCGGGTATGCCGCCCGGCGGACCGAACAATAACTATAATAATGGATATAATAATCCATATTATAACAACAATCAATATAATATCGATGAACCCGGAAGCAGTTTTGCCACTGCGGCTATGGTTCTCGGAATCATATCAATAGTTACAAGTTTTACGTTTACCGTTTATCCGCCTTTTATGCTTGGCAGCATTGCAATCATACTTGCTCTGCTTTCCAAGGGCAGAAGACCCAAGCTTTTAAGCAAAGCGCGCACCGGTGTTATCTGCGCTGTGTCAGGTCTTGTTTTGAATACAATTATAGTAACCTTAAGTATGGTGCTTTTATTCACCAACCCGGACGTAAGAGCCGAGGTTAATAAGACATTTGAAAAGCAATACGGTATGTCTTTTGATGAAATGTGGGAAGAAATAATGGAACAAAACGGATATTAAGAATTATAAAAGGGGTAATAATTATGATTAACGGAATAGGCTTTAATACAGGTTTTAACACAGGCATGACCGCTGCCTATGAAGGCTATACAGGTGCAATACAGCAGCCTCAGGAAGAAGAAACTCAGAAAATCATCCGTAATCCCGGCGAATCTACCGAGAAACAGGCGGGACGCAAATCTTCTCCCGCAGAATGCGAGACTTGTAAAAACCGCAAATACCAGGACGGTTCGGATGAGATGGTTTCTTTCAAGGCAGCCGCACATATTTCTCCGAATGCGGCAGCATCCAGAGTCAGAAGCCATGAGCAGGAGCATGTTTCAAATGCATATAAGGATGCGGCACAGAATAACGGCAAGGTAGTCAGGGCCAGTGTTGCAATCCATACCGCAATTTGTCCTGAGTGTGGCCGCACTTTTGTTTCCGGCGGCACCACTTCTACGCAGATTAAATATTTTAATGAGGATAATCCTTATCAGAAAGATTTGAAATCCTCTGACGCAGCCAATAAATATCTTGGTATGAATGTGGATATTGCATGTTAGTTATTGATTGGAGTTTATTTTATGGATAGCTTTAACAGATATAAATCTTCAGCCGAATTGAAAGCGATTGCCAAAGAACATATGTTCGGAAGGTACGGTACTGCCATTGGTGCTTTTCTCGCAGTTGCTTCAATAACTATGTTTGTATCGTTCTTTTCGACGGTTTTTATTGATACGACCAAACCGGTCGGATTAATATTTAATTTAGTTATTTCTTTTGCAATTTCCCTTCTGGCCGGTATATTTACTTCGGGGGAAAAGTATTTTTATTTAAAAATCACCTGTGGTCAGCCGGTTACCGTAAGTGATGTATTTCACGGGTTTCATTTTTTTCCGGATAAGGCGCTTTTGATACAGTTATTCTTATCAATATGTGTATATATCTCTATGATACCAATGACAATTCTGTCATATATGGTTGCCAAAAACCCTAAAGATGCAGTGCTTACATTGATTTATTCGCTTTCAATAATTTTGTATGGTATTGTCACAGTAATATTGTCCTTGTTTTATTCACAGGCTTTTTATTTACTGCATGACTTTCCGAACTATTCGTCCAAGGAACTGCTTACTATGAGCCGTAAACTGATGATGGGCAGCAAGGGCAGGCTTTTCTACCTGATGGTAAGTTTCCTTCCTTTATTTCTGCTTGGTATGTTATCCTGCGGAATTGCATTTCTGTGGCTGGTGCCATATGTCAATGCAACTATGGCGGAATTCTTCCTTGATCTTGTAAAAAATAACCATAACTAATAAAAAAGTGTCGGATTAATTTCCGACACTTTTCCATTTAAGATAAGCATTTATAAAAGTATCTATTGCGCCGTCCATAACGGCATCCACATTCCCGGATTCTTCATTTGTCCTGTGGTCTTTTACCATTGTATACGGCTGCATAACATAGGAACGAATCTGATTTCCCCAGCCGATTTCTTTCACATCACCACGGATATCCGAAAGTTTCTCGGCATTCTCTTCCTGTTTAAGCATATATAGCTTAGCCTTCAGCATCTGCATAGCCTTGTCTTTGTTCATATGCTGGCTTCGCTCATTCTGACAGGTTACTACTATTCCGGTAGGAAAATGGGTAATCCTGATTGCCGACGAGGTTTTATTGATATGCTGTCCGCCTGCACCGCTGCTTCGATACGTATCTATACGTATATCCTCATCTCTTATCTCTACATCCACATCTTCCTCTATATCGGGCATAACATCCAGCGACACAAACGAGGTCTGGCGTTTGCCCTGTGCATTGAAGGGAGAAATACGCACAAGTCTGTGTACACCCTTTTCAGATTTAAGATATCCGTAGGCATTGTCTCCATTAATCTGAAAAGTAACGGATTTAATACCTGCCTCTTCACCGTCAAGGTAGTCCAAAACTTCAAGACTGAAACCTTTTCGCTCCGCCCATCTTGTATACATGCGGTAAAGCATACTGCACCAGTCACAGCTTTCCGTTCCGCCCGCACCGGCATTCAGCCTTAAAATGGCATTATTTTTGTCATATTCTCCGGAAAGGAGAGTGCTTATTCTTATATCCTCAAATGTTGTCTTAAAATCGTCAAGTTCTTCACTAATATCCGGTATAATTGCAGGATCATTATCCTCATATCCCATTTCAATGAGAGTCATTATGTCCTCATACTGACTCTCCAGGGCCCTTATGGTATCTACTATATCCTTAAGGTTCTTGGATTCTCTCATCTTCTGGTTGGATTTCTCCGGATCATCCCAGAATCCCGGCTCCTGCATTTCCATTTCAAGTTCTTCGATTCGCTTTTCCTTATTAGCTAAGTCAAAGTGAATCCCTCACTTCCGCTAATGGAGTTTCATAA
>JAFLTH010000073.1 GCA_022510525.1 Lachnospiraceae bacterium
GCCAACTTACTATTTGCGCAATCCGTCCTCCAGGCCCAGCGACAAATTTCAATTTTACTACCTTTTATTGTAAGTCAAGCATCTTATTCATACTTCCCATCTGATAGCCGCCAAGGTCCAATGTGACATAAAGGAACCCAAGCTCGTTAAGATATTCCGTAAGCGGTTTTGCAATCTCCGGCTGGATTATTTTTTCGAATTCGGAACGCTCGATTTCAATCCGTGCAATATTGCCATGAATGCGGACACGAACCTGCTTAAATCCTAAATCAAGGAGTCTCTGCTCCGCACGGTCCACCATAGATAATTTTTCCTCGGTAATGGTTTCTCCGTAAACAAAGCGTGACGAAAGGCAGGCAAAAGAGGGTTTATCCCATGTAGGCAGTCCCATTTCTTTGGATAGTTCGCGGATTTCATCTTTGGTCAGCTTGGCCTCACGCAACGGACTTTTCACACCCAATTCGGCTACTGCCATCAAGCCCGGACGATAATCTCCGTTATCATCCATATTTGAGCCTTCCGCTACATGGGAAATTCCATGCTCTGCTGCAATATTTTTTATCTTTGTAAAAAGTTCGTGCTTGCATAAGTAGCATCTATTCTTAGGATTCTGGCTGAAACCTTCTATGGAAAGTTCCTCAGAGTCTACTATTATCTGTTCTATTCCTTCTGCTTCACAAAATTCCTTCGCCTCATTAAGCTCACGCGCCGGAAATGAACATGATCTTGCGGTTACGGCAATCGCCTTTTCTCCTAATATGTCATGTGCAGTTTTTAATAGAAATGTTGAATCAACACCGGATGAAAAAGCAACTGCTACGCTTCCAAGCTCCCTTAAATAATTCTCCAAGTGTTGTTTCTTTTCATGTAAAACATCCATTTCATAACTCCCTTTTAATTCTTTATATCATATTTACATATTCTCATCATTATATCTTCTTTTTGTTCCATATTTAGCATCACAAATCTTCAAGTCGCTTCCTGACTTCACTTAAGTTCATATTCTGCTCTTTTGCGATACGGGAAATATCGTCATACTCGTACTTAGTCCTCGAAGTGCCATATCCTGAAGAAATCTTGCGGCGTACCTCACCATAAGGGGTCTGCAGCGTTTCAAGTTTTCGTTCCAATATATATCTATGCGTTACCGCCTCACGCACACCGATGGTGGTTGTATGAGCAAAGAGCAGTTGGATCATCTTTTCTTTATCCTCTTCTTTGCACATAACACGAATCAATGTACCGGGTCGGGATTTTTTCATGCCTATAGGAATAGTATAAACCTCATTCGCGCCATTCTCGAACAAACGTTCTGTCGCAAAACTTATCTCTTCCGCTGTCATATCGTCCACGTTACATGAAAGTTCCAATACCACATCCGTCTTATCAGCGGTCTCACCAAGCATAGCACGAACACAATTTGCCATTTGAAAATCTTTTTTACCCATACCGTAACCGATAGCGGTCGTTTTCATAATGGGCATATCCCCAAAGCGGGTGGCAAAATGTTTCAAAAGCGCCGCTCCGGTTGGTGTACAGAGTTCACCATTGACACTGCCTCCATAAATCGGTACATCTTTTAAGATAAAAGCAGTCGCAGGCGCAGGCACTGGCAAAATCCCATGTGCGCATTTCACATGCCCGCTTCCCACATGCACCGGAGACACAACGACTTCATCAGGAGAAAGCTCGTCCATAAGAAGGCATACGGCGGTAACGTCCGCGATTGCATCCATGGTTCCCACTTCGTGGAAATGGATATCCGTTACCGGAACTCCGTGGGCGTGGCTTTCTGCTTCCGCTATCAGAGTGTAAACCGCAAGGACGTCTTTACGTACCTTTTCAGAGATATTAAGGTCCGAGATTATATGCTCGATATCGTGCATTCCGCTGTGGTGGTGATGATGGTCATGGGTATGAATATGGTCGTGGTTATGATGATGCTCATGGTCGTGATGATGCTCATGGTCGTGATCATCATGATCATGGTCATGAGAATATCCATGCATTTCTTCACTCTCTTCTATACCATCCACAGTAACCGAAATATGCGTACCTGTGATACCACACTTAACAGCAGCCTCTTTTTTAATTTGTACCCCCGGTATTGCAAGCGAGTTTAATTTCTCAATAAAACTATCAGGTTCCGGAAGAAGCTCAATAAGTGCTGCTGTTAACATATCCCCGGCAGCTCCCATTCCACAATCCAAATATAGTGTTTTCATTTATACCACCTTTGCAAATATTTATTATCTGTTTTTCGTTTCCATATGATTGATCATACTTGCCAGATAACCGGCACCGAAACCGTTGTCGATATTCACTACCGAAACTCCGCTTGCGCAGGAATTGAGCATCGACAGCAGGGCGGACAATCCGTTAAAAGACGCTCCGTATCCCACACTGGTCGGGACCGCAATCACGGGACAGTCGGCAAGACCTCCGATGACACTGGCGAGTGCTCCTTCCATTCCGGCAATCGCAATAATGACGCTCGCTCTCATAATCTCATCTTTGTGTGCCAAAAGCCTGTGTAAACCCGCCACTCCCACATCATAGAGTCTGGTCACTGTATTTCCAAGAACCTCGGCTGTAAGCGCGGCCTCCTCGGCAACCGGAATATCACTGGTACCGCCTGTTGCAACCACAATTTCACCGATGCCGTCGGCAACAGGAAGTTCACCGACAATGCCTACTTTGGCATCCTTATGATAATCGAGTTTATGAGCTTTCATAATTTCATTGGCGGCTTCGGATGAAAGGCGTGTGATCAGTATGCGTTCCTGTCCGTTCTTTTTCATTGTATCTATTATACCAATCATTTGTTCCGACGTTTTCCCTGCACCGTAAATGACCTCGGAAACGCCCTGGCGTACTTTGCGGTGAATGTCAACCTTGGCAAAACCGATGTCTTCGTATGGTGCGGTTTTTAATTTTAAAAGCGCATCATCCACGGACAGTGCTCCGTTTTGTACGGCTTCCAGAATCTGTTTTGTTTCGCCTTTCATTTAATCCCTCCCGAAAATTCAAAAAACGGTTCCGCCGATTAGTATGCAGTAGAACCGCTTTTAATTATTAGTTTACCATTTTTACGTATATTTCCTATTACTAAATATACTAATTTTTCTTCTTGAAAAGCGATGCTTTTACAACACCTTTGGGGTCTTTTATAAGGAGAACCGCCAGCCAGATAATCATACCAAGCGCAACAACAGACAGCCCAAGATACAAGTCATTGAGCATATCCACAGGCGCAGGTGTAAAATACTCTGCCTGAAACTCCAAATACTCAAATATGGCATCCACAAACCACATAAGAGAAGCACCCCAATACAACCAGCAAAGAATACCGACCTTCATTTCATCTTTCGGTGCATTCTTATACCAGATGATCGTACTGATAATGGCCGCAAAAACAGTAGTCAGTAATGTCATTCCACTACTCTCCTTTAGTTCTTGGCAGCCTGTTCTTTTAATGCCTTTTTCTCAATCACTGAAGAAGCCGCAACCATGCCAAGCCATACGACTGTTACAAGCACTGACATTGCAACTCCTGTAGTTGCCATTTCATGCAGCATCTCTGCCAAATCTGACGGGTTTGCCGCTGCCGAAAGGAATGGGAACCGTGCAATCACTTCGCCATGCCATACATGCTCAAAAGCAAGCAGAGCGGAGCCTCCCCAAAGAAGTTTATTAAGCCATTTAAGCTTTCTTGAGAAAGTAATTTTCTCTACTGTTTCAAAGTTTGTTCCATCGAGCTGTATCTCCATAGTCTCAGGTGCTTTCTCTTTGGACTCCATTGTTTTTGTTACAACTGTTGTGATGACTGCTTCAGCAGCCGGAACCATAAAACATCCCATTATTTTTTCCTCCTATAAATAAAAAAGTACACGCCCTCTCTCTTCAGAGAAAACGCATACCTTCATGGTATACTATGTAAATAAGTAAATTAATTGAATACTTCTAAATATGTAAAATCAAAGCACTTCTGTGCTTTTATATTGGTTTCGTACCAATATTTATATTATAAATCAGTGTATAATCTTTTCTGATATTTGTCAAGGTTTATTACTTTGACTTTTTATTGACTATATCAGTCAACAATCACTGAATTCCGGCATTCTTTTTAGCTAAGACCGGAAATCATTAACCGTTTTCTTAATTTCATCTATTACATTCTGAATTAAAGAAGAAATGTTAAAATCAGGGATACCAACAATAACATTATCACAATGATTAAATGGAATCAGTATACGTTTCGCATTACTCTGTGCAACGGCTGTCGCCATCTTAGGTGTAACTTCTCCAAGCAGTGAATCCGCAATTACAATACCAATCGGGCCTACAATAATATCCGCTCTTCTACAGCAGACAATGACGGAGTTTTCTCCTGTTGCCGCTTCGTCGGCACCTGCTTTTAACATAGCGGTGGTTGCGACACTGTTTGTGCCTACGGCAAT
Organism: Lachnospiraceae bacterium; assembly: GCA_022510525.1. Classification (GTDB taxonomy): domain Bacteria; phylum Bacillota; class Clostridia; order Lachnospirales; family Lachnospiraceae; genus UBA3282. Next base: position 4,461 of record JAFLTH010000073.1, read on the forward strand.
TACCGTGGCTGCGGATATATTTTGTTTTATTGCAGTTACCAGCTGCCTGCCGATGCCGCCGCCCTGGGCATCAATAACTAATATGGTCATTTCTTAATCTTCTCCTTGTAAGCGGATAAATATGCTTTATACCAGAATATAAAATTCTTTATATGCAGCATACCTTAAATATTTACGTTATTAAATTTAATACTTTTTAAATGATAACACAGATTTATATATTTTTCTATTACTATTGGTTCTTTTAATAGAATAAACTTATTCTAACCCCTTCTTCTTAAACGCTGCAACAAATAACAATATCGCCAATAAACAATTTGCCGCAATTACAGCTATACTTTCACTATCTAACGAAGTGCTGCCTATACCATTGATCAACAGGCTGATCTGTTGTGAGTATGCAATTTTTGCAACCTTTTCTACACTCTCATTAAACATAGAAATCATCGGTAAAAAAGAAAATACCATCATAACAGGAACAGTCACTGACGTTGCGGACATTTGATTTTTGCAACAAATACCGATAATTGCACCAATTAAAATAGACAACAGGACTCCAACCGCCATAATAAGCATAAACAACATAAAATCCTTTCCGCTGTATTTTCCGCAGAGCGCAAATACCACTGCCCCTATCATACACATCAGCCATACATAACCTCCAATGCCCAATAGATATTGTCCGGGTCTTACATTAGACATAAAAAGCGCACGCAGTGTATTTTTTTCTTTCTCCTCTGAAATTATAGAGGAGATACAGGTAAGAGGCGCCATTCCCACAAACATTACAGCAAAAAGTTTGACGAAAAAATGATCGGGCATACCATCAATTTTAACCGCATTTTCCATTATAAGCGCAAATGCGGGAAACAATACAAATTGTATTAACACAGTCTTATTTTTAAAGGTCTCAATAATTTGTTTAAGAAATATTGCATTTACATTTGTCATACCGAAAGCTCCTTTCCTGTCAGTTCCATAAATACGGATTCCAGATTAGGCTCACTGGAATGGATTGTTTCAATCATATTATCTTTCATTAGTTTACATAACAAATCGGCAGCCTCAGGCTCATGAGAAATTTCTTTATCAGTGCCATCCGAAAGATGGATTATCAGCCTCTTTTGATGATTGTAACGACGGCATATTTCTTTAGGCGTTCCATACTCTATAATTTTGCCCTCATTCAAAAGAGCGATATGATTACATAACTTTTCAGCCTCTGCCATATTGTGGGTAGTAAGGAATATCGTCTTTCCTTTTTCCTTTTCCGAAAGTATCATTCGCCCGATATCCTCTGCGGTAGCAGGGTCAAGTCCGCTCGTAGGCTCATCGAGAAATAAAATCGCGGGATCTATCATAAACACTCTTGCAAGGCGCAGCCTGCTTTTCATACCTTTGGAAAGATTACCGGCTGCGGTTTTTATGGCAGATTCCAGACCGACATCAGCCAAAGCCTCATATATTTTTTCATCTTTTATTTTGTATATCCGGGCAAATATTTTAAGATTATCAAAGCAACTCAGTCTTTCATATACACCAAAATTATCCATCATAATTCCAAAGTTTCTATAATCAATTCCTTTAAGCTGCTGTGAGTTTATACCATTAATTACGGCAGTTCCATGTTCAGCGGCAAGCTGCCCTGTAAGTATCTTGATAAGAGTAGTTTTACCCGCGCCCGAAGGCCCCAATAAACCAAAGATTTCTCCCTTTTCAATGGAGAGATTTATACATTCCAAAACTTTTTTATCATTAAAACTTTTCGTAATATCGTTTATTTGTATCGAATAATTCATTTTAATAACCCTGCCTTTTTCAACATTTTATAATTCGTAATGCCATAAGTCTGCTCAAACCCGCTGTCAAATACTGCACGTATTTTATTTAAAATCTATATACCCTCAAAAGGATTCTCCCCCGATTTTGCAAAATACGCTTCCAACGCTTTGCCTATAAAATCATTGGCATCTCCTTGTATCTGCGCAGGATTGGCATTGGGATTTTTATGAGCGGCTGCTTCTAGAAGCGATGGCAGCAGACTCATATCTCCGCCTGTAAATTTTACAATCATTCCCCAAAATTCTTCCGCAAATTTATATCCTTCCTCACTGTCCGGGGATATACCTGCATTTTGAAACCTCACGGCTTCGTCATTTAAACGTGAATAACTTTCAATTATCTCCAATGCACTTTCTTTATCAAAACTATTCTCACAATGATTAAGAATTTTATCATCAAAATATTTGATAAGCCAGTAGTTTTCGTTTTTCATTTGAAGATTTATGATAATATCTGCATACTTTTTAAAATCAACAGTCTGCATTTGCAATACTTCATCCTTCAATGCTTCTATTTCCGCCAAAGTTACGGAAAGACTTTCAATCTGCCTTTTAATGGCATCCGCCTGACCGGCAAGCACATTTGCGACATCGGCAGGACTGTCAAGCGGAATTAATCTTTTTTTAATATCATCTAAAGAGAAGCCCAGGGATTTAAGTGATAAAATCTGATTAAGTTTAATCATATCTTTATCCGTATACAGCCTGCGCCCTCCCTCGCTTTCCGATGAAGGTGTAAGCAAACCCTCCTTATCGTAATATTGCAGAGTACGAACAGTCGTACCCGATTTTTTTGCAAGTTGTCCAACGGTCATATATCCTTCGGGAATTGCTCTGTATTCTTTCATATCAATAACCCTGCCTTTCTCACAGCCTGCGGTATTTACATTTAGTATTATAATTCATTACGTTACGTCACAAACAAGAACTTTTTATAAAATTAAAAATCCGCAAAACAGACTACTCCATTCTGCGGATTTTTTTATCTTCTTAATATTAATGAATAACCGAAAAATAATTGATCAATATTTCTTTAATATGGTTATATCTTCTTGCGTAAGAATTTTCCACGCGTATCAACTGAAGATTGTGTTCTTTACAGATTGCATTCTTCTTCCTATCCCTGTTTTTTACCACTTCATTGTCAAAATGCTCTTTCCCGTCCAGCTCGATTGCCAAAATAGGTACTTCGGCTTTTCCATACTTTTCACATACCACAAAATCAAATCTCCCATTATAGAAAAGGTCATTATAGCTTTCATTATTCTGAAAAACATGCGCAATCGAAACTTCTTTATGTACGGAATAACGGCTCTGGGTCATCCATATATTCTCCAATGCGTGATTGAGATTTTCAAGAAAGGCTTCCTCTGTAGCACTGCTAAAAGGCTTTACGCCCAAGGCTCTGGAGGCCGCCTGCTTGGATGTCACCGCAGAAGTTCCGTTTGACCATACGTACCTTGCAAGTTCATACAGGTCATCTTCACCATTCTGCTGATGAAGGCGCTCCAGATTTTTTCTGCTTGACAGCACAATAAGCTTGTCTTTGGCTCTGGAAGTCGCCACATTAATAAGTTCTTTATTATTTTTCAGCCACTCATAAGTTCCCGCCTGTGTCTGATCCGTAATAGCAGTGGAAAAAAGTACAACATCCTTCTCATCGCCCTGAAAAGCGTGCACTGTTCCACATGTTACATTAGTCACCTTTGCATTGGTCAGTTGTTCTTCGATTAACTTCTTCTGATTTACAAAAGGTGTGATTACTCCGATATTTTTATCGCGATTTAAGAGTGCATATCTCACGATTTCAGATGCCTCCGCGGGCGCAGTATTTTTATAATATGTATCTGCCTGCGCCATATCCACATATATAAGCGGCTGCTCTTCCTGACTGGTTGACATAATTTTTAAATGAGAATTATAGTATTTCCGGTTATTAAATTCTATTATGCTCTTATGGCAGCGGTAATGATTATGGAGCAAAATCTCATCACTTACGGCATCACAGGCAAGATACGTTTTATATATAGAATTTTTTCGATAGTCATATTCGTCCGATACCGCATATTTCTTCTTTAATTTTAAATTAGTAATTTCATCAAGAAGAATGACAGGATTTAGCTGTTGCGGGTCTCCTACCAACATAAGACTTTCTCCGCGAACAATCGGCACTAAAGAAACCGCAACATTACATTGGCTTGCCTCATCCATAATAACCATATCAAACATGGGTTCCGGTTCTCCGAGACGATGTGCAGAAATGCAGGTTGTTGCTATTATCGGGAAAATTTTTTGCAGTTTAGTCATATTTTCTTTTTTCCTAAGATATTTTACAAATGCATCAAGCTGCTTATCCCCGTCTTCCATCTCCAAAACAGCCCTTAAATCAGCGTATCTGGGACTTCCGATTTTCTTGATATAACCGGCAGAAGTATAGTACAGATACTTTTTAAGTTCTTCGATATCATCATCTAATAAAGTAAGAGCTTCTTCCTCTGAAACTTCACCTGTCTGTTCAATCCTTCTACTAATCTGATTACGTTGTCTGGTCCCCAAATCATTTTCAAAAGATATCATTTGTAAAGAAGCGCCTTTATTCTTTTCATAATCAAGAAGACGATTAATAGTCTCTTCCCTCTCTCTTAAGTCCAAAAGCTCTTCATAGCGTTTAAGCATATCGGACAGACGTCTGGCACGTTTCTTTCTATCGTCCTTATTTCTGTCTAATGAGGACTCATATACCTTTACCGTTTCTACTTCCTTATAGAGCCTTTTAATAGTGTTAATCGCCTCTTTCATCTTATCATTATTTCCAAGACGCAGAATCGGAAACGGAATAGTTTTTCCCTTATACTTAATTGTGGACAGTTTCTCATATACACCGTTGATCGGATGATTATTATAAGAAGCGAAAAGGACCGTTCTGTCATTAAAAAAAGCAGTTACGATAGTGTTTATAATTGTATTGGTTTTCCCGGTTCCAGGAGGTCCCTGTATATATGCCACCGGATATTTCATAGCATTGTGAATTGCAAGAAGCTGATCCATGTTGATTCTCTCGTTAATAAGCGCAATAGGATAAGCTGCCGTCCTTCTCGGACGCTCCAGTAAATCCCCGAAAAAAGCTTTAATCGGTATCGGAACACTACCACTTTGGTACATTTTTATAATCGATTCATACTCTTTGTGTAAATCCAGCACTATATCTGCTCCCAAACCTATGACGTAAGGCATATCATCCACGACTCCGCCATTGTTCGCAATATGTTTCGTAATACAGTCCTTGATTTTTTCCTGATTGTTATCAAAGTCAGCAAGAAGTTCATATTCATCCGCATCCAAAAAGCGACGGATACTCTGCTTGGTCCCGTCAATGGTAAACTCCGTACAAATCGTTATATCCTCATCAGGTTTCAGTGCGCGTTGTTTTACATCCAGATTAAGTCTACGATAAGCTAATACATATAGCCCATTTGCCATATGAATGCTCAGGACATTCATCGCAAGCTGTTTAATCTTAAGTCCGCCTCCGCTGCGACCTTCCGATTCGGCATTGTATTGAAAATTTTTAACAATTGTCTTAAACTGCTCCGGATTAAGTTGGTAAAACTCTCCCATTATATTATCCCGATCCAAATGTTTAACTAAACTAAAGTCAGAAATGTACGGAATTACGTCCATACGATTGCACATTTCCAAATAACTCAATATTTTCAGATTAGCTGTATTGTCAAATAAGGTGTTATATTTATGGGGATTTAAGTAGATGTCTTCAACCAGTGATTCATTTACGGGTTGATAAGAACCTTCTATAATTCTGGATGCCAGGATAGAATCTATATTGATTTTGTCAAAACTCTCTACTGTATACTGACTGAGATGCAGACCGTCTACCGACAATGTACGTCTTTTAACATCAAGGTTCTTTATACCAATCCAATATTTGGTGATCTGATTATCCTTGTTACGATATTCGATACTTAACCATTTACCTTCATGGATTGCACGGAATATATCCTTAAAAATAGTGTTCATAGTTGTCCTCTTTTTGTTATTAGATATAGAATCTTTAGTAAATTAATTGATATAAAGATACCTTGTATACTATTTTACATCCATCTTCATCACATAACAATAAAGAGTTTTGCAATTTTTGACATTTACTGTTATATTTATTCTTGCATTACTTAATCAGCTCCTTCCACCTCCCGTCATCTTTCAAAAACCCGAAAGTATTTTCATCCCGGAATGATTGCAGCAAATCTTCTTTAAGTTGCGCGGAAAACTCCTCTCTCGCTTCTCTGAATGACATATGCTCATAAACAGGTGCTTTGGTAAAGCTATAAATTTCATCAATACTCACAAGCATTCTTTTCATAATATCAATAACCGCATCCACATCCTTTTCCACGGTTGCCAGTTCAAGTTTGCACGATATTTCATAATACTCTCCCATTTCAAAAACTCTTGCCAGCTCACTTTGTTTTTCAACCATTGCATGAGCCTTTTCTAAGTTGTTTTCCTTCAATGCCAGCATATAAATACTCTGAAGCAGTTTACTTGACATCTGATACATTGAAAATAACACTTCTTCATAAGTCTTATACGCCTCGTTAGTTCTATCCGTCTTACTGTAAATTAAGGCCTGTTTCCATTTTCTTTCCGGATTCTGATTGGAAAAATAAGTAAGATATTCTTCTGCCTTGTCATAATCCTCCTTATTCAGATAAAAAATAAACAACGAATCTGCTGCCATGGTACGAACTTCTTCGTTATCGCTTTCCAACGCGCTTTTAAACCATTGACTTATAGTTGACTCATACTTATCCTGGTTAGATGCTCCATTCTCATCAGTATCTGTAACTTCATCTCTCATGCGCCATGCATTCAGTATCACCGCCACTTCCAAAATCAGCATCTCACAGTTAGGGTATTCTTCAAGTTTTTCTCTCGCCCATTCAAATGCTTCCTCATATGGTTTTTCTTTTAACATAGAATCAACTTCATAAACTATGTTTTGTATCTCTTCCGTAGTCAACTCTTCACGAAATGAGAGCAAGGTATCCAGCGAAATATCCAAAAGCCTTGCAATCGGTGCAAGCAGCATAATATCCGGATATGAAACTCCGTTTTCCCACTTATTTACCGCCGGAGTCGTAACCCCCAGACGATTAGCCATCTCCTCCTGCGTTAATCCTTTTTTCTTCCTATATGTGCAAATTACTTTACCAATCTGCATAAATAAACCTCCTGTATTTTATAAGATATAATGATTACAAAAGCTCTTGTATAGTCATATCTTATCAAAACAGGAGGTAGTTCACAATTGACTGTCTGTTAACTAATAATTTATTTTTTTAACTAATATTCAATTTTAATCTTATTTTTATATTTCTACTTCAAAGCAAGTCTCATATTTCCATCATATCTTTCATATCTTAAACTAATAACAACGCAAAAATATATTTGGTGAAAAATATGAAAATCAAAGACAAAAGCACTTTAATTATCGCAATTCTGATACCTATTGCAGTGGGAACATTCTCTGCTCTTTTTAGCGGAAACATGTCAATATACTCTCAGATCAACAAGCCCGTCCTCAGTCCGCCGGGAATTCTTTTTCCCATTGTGTGGACAATTCTTTATATTTTAATGGGTATATCTTCATACATAATTTATGTTTCGAACAGTCCATATGAGGACGATGCTTTGAGGGTTTATAAATTTCAATTATTTTTCAACTTCTGTTGGAGCATAATCTTTTTCCGCTTTAATCAATTTCTGTTTGCCTTTTTATGGTTGGTTGTATTGATTGCATTGATAATAGTTATGATTTATCGGTTTTATAAAATAAGTAAATTAGCGGGTTACCTTCAGATACCGTATTTGATATGGTGTACGTTTGCGGCTTATTTGAATTTTATGATTTATAGGCTTAATTGAATAACATACAATTTATCTCCAAAATCATATATTCCAAATTACAGTTGTTTTCTCCATATTTTTCCGATATGATTATGATATACATAATTTATTTACGGCAAAAAACAAATATATGTATTTTGGAGGTAAATTGAATGAAAAGAACCGTAAAAGATTTTATGAACATTATCAAGGACAACGATATCAAAATGATTGACTTTAAAATCGTTGATATCAATGGTCAATACCGCCACGTGACCATACCCGTGCAGCAGTTTTCGGAGAGCACACTGACTGACGGTATTGGTTTTGATGCGTCAAACTACGGCTATGCCGTTGTGGAAAAAAGCGATATGGTCTTTATTCCCGATCTGGACACGGCCGTAATCGATTCTTTCTGTGAAGTTCCAACATTGTCGGTAACAGGTAATGCAATGATAATTGACTACCCTGCAAACCGTCCATTGGACCAATATCCAAGAAACATTGTACAAGCAGCTGAAAATTATATGAGGGAAACAGGCGTTGCCGACACTATGCTGATACTGCCGGAATTTGAATTCCATCTTTTTGACAATGTAGGCTGGGAAGTTCAACCCTACTCTATCAGTATGGAACTGGATGTATCACAGGCTCCCTGGAACAGCGCGGTTGAAGGCAAGGGCTGTATCGTGCCTCATCAGAAGGCTTATCACATAGCAAAACCCTTTGACCGTACTTATGACTGTCGTTCCGAGATGTGTCTGGAGATGGAAAAAGTCGGAATTCCGATAAAATATCATCATCCTGAAGTAGGCTCTTCCGGCCAGTTTGAGATTGAACCGATGCTTGGAGAAATGTCCAAAATGGCGGATGCAACTATGATGACAAAATACATTATTCATAACACCGCCGCAAAACATGGAATGACAGCTACCTTTATGCCTAAACCTGTTTATGGAGAGGCAGGAAACGGTATGCACGTACATATGCTTTTGTTAAAAAACGGGGAACCTGTATTTTCGGATGATAACGGTTATGCACATTTAAGCAAGACTGCACACTATTTTATGGGTGGTCTTTTAAAACATATTTCCTCCCTGTGTGCGCTTACCAATCCCAGCACCAACTCATTTAAACGACTGGTTCCGGGGTTTGAAGCTCCTGTCACCGTGGGTTATGCTACTTCAAACCGCAGCGCGGTAATACGTATTCCTGCATATGCAAAACAACCGAATATGCGCCGCTTCGAACTGCGCAATCCGGATGCAACCTGTAATCCGTATCTGTGCTATTCAGCCATATTGATGGCAGGTCTTGACGGTATTAAGAATCAAATTGACCCGCATGAAAATGGATGGGGTCCGTATGATTTCAACCTTTATTCTCTTTCGGATGAAGAAAAAGCCAAACTGCATGCACTTCCAACATCGCTTGAAGCTGCTTTGGATGCGCTGGAAGCAGACCATGAATACCTTATGGCCGGCGGCGTATTCCCTGAAATGCTTATTAAGAACTTTATAGCATCAAAACGTCAGGAGTGCCGTGAAATGGCTGCAATCCCTCATCCTGCGGAGTTTGCAAAGTACTATAATATTTAAGAAAATTCATAACGATTAAACCAACTGCTTATGCCTGTAGGGTCTCTAATATATTACAGGCATAAGCAGAAATACTCTCTCATAGTGGCAGAGATTTATTGCCTGTAAAAAATTGTATTGGATGCTGATTATAACAGCACATGCTGTCCTCTCATCAATATCTTGTATTTCATGTTTCAATGACCCACCATAAGTTCTCCGGCTACGTTTGCAAATATAAAATGCCTACTGCATAATTTTATGACAATAAGTCTTATGTCTTAAAATAAACTCTAACCAGATGGCAGAGTATATATGAGCATAAAATAGTAGAATAAGTCCGTCGATTACTACATCTTTTAATTATAAAAACTTAATGATTTACACCACTACATCTGATATAATAATAGAATCGAGTTACATTATAAACATAAATAAATTTTGTGCCCGATTAATCTGAATCAAACAGAAACTAATCAGAAAAGGTATTATAATTTATGGAATCAAATAAATTCAAAACCCACTTAGAAAACAACATCATCCCCTTCTGGAACAAGATGAAAGATGAAGCAAACGGCGGCTTTTACGGCTATGCCGACTGTAACGCAGTTCCGGACAAAACAAGTGTTAAAGGTGCAATCCTAAACAACAGGATTCTATGGTTCTACTCCTCAGCCTACATACTGCTCCAAGAACCTGAGCTTCTTATAATGGCTGACCATGCTTACAGATTCCTGACAGACTACTTCTATGACAATCAATATGGCGGCGTTTACTGGTCAGTGAATTATGACGGTGCTCCATATGATGATACAAAGCACACATATAATCAGGCATTTGCCATCTATTCCCTGTCTGCCTACTATCAGGCAAGCGGAAAGAAAGATGCCTTAGACCTTGCATATGAAATCTATCATACCATCGAAAAAAAATGCAAAGATGCAAACGGATATCTTGAAGCATTTAATCGTGATTTCACACCGACATCTAACGAAAAGCTTTCGGAAAACGGAGTTATGGCACAGCGTACTATGAACACCCTGCTGCATGTTATGGAGGCTTACTGTGAACTATATCGTGCAGGCTTATCGTCCCAGGCCGCTAACTCTAAATGTGAAGATTCATCTAATCACCCCAACAACTTAAGCGATATGGATTCACCCAGTCAAGTATCCGACTCCATCCGATATATATTCAAACTCATACGTGAAAAAATATATGACTACGATAAACAAATTCTGGATGTATTTTTCGACCTGGATTATAATTCTCTGATCGATCTTGAATCCTTTGGTCACAATATTGAAGCATCATGGCTCATAGACCGAGGATGTCAAATTTTAGACGATAAAGCGTTAACAAGTGAAATGCAGCCATTAATAACCGGGCTGGCAAAATCGGCATACAACAACGCATATGATAATCTCCAACATGCATTAAATAATGAACGTGAGGGAAATAAGATTGATTGCCAGAAGATTTGGTGGGTTCAGGCAGAGGCTGTAACCGGCTTCTACAACGCCTGGCAGATAGAACCGCAGAAAATAGAATATCTTAAGGCATCCGAAGAAATCTGGCAGTTTATACAGCAACATGTAATAGATGAAAAGAGCGGTGAATGGATAGAAAGTATTCCCGCAGATAATAACGTAGACCCAAGTCAAGCCCTTGCCCATCCGTGGAAAGGTCCATATCATAACGGAAGAATGTGCATCGAAATGATACAGCGTTTGTCTTAAGACTTAAATCTATAAACAATAGAAAGCACGCTCCGCAAACTTTCTATTGTCATGAATTATAATAATACCGGAACAGACACTACTGCTCCGGTATTTTAAATATCGTTTTATTCTTGACGTTTTATCATATCGCCTTCTGCCAGTTTTAACACCGCTATAATTGGCATAATCAGCATTCCGCAGAAGAAATTACTGATACCGTGTATACAGTCAAAAGGAAACCCTGCCACAATCCAGGCTATCATTCCCTTAAAACTTAGTCCAAACAGTATAGCCTGTGCCGGAGCATACAATATCCCAAACAGAAATCCATGCGCCGCACATACTGTCATATACACTATAGGCTGCACTTTTTTAGGCATCTTCCCCGGAAGCAGCATAACAGCTCCCCAAAGAACGGTCCATATATACAAATATGGAATCCACCAGGTTGCAAAGCCGCTGAAAATACCGTCTAAAATTACATAAGTATAAATCGGATACAACGCCTTTTTTCTATATACAACCGTAAATGCAACTATAAATACTCCAATCAGGTGAATATTGGGCAGTATCTCCATAATAAACTTTGAAGCATACATAACAGCTCCAAGCATTCCAAACACGGCAATTTCTTTAATAGTTAGCTTCATATTCATAAACGTGGCCTTTTCTTCTGTCCGGTTTACTCGGCCTTAAAGGAGTAACTTTCTCCCTCGGTTATCTTGGTAGAATCAACACCGCTTGAAGCATATTCACCATTAACATAAAATGCCCAGTACTTACCGTCTTTATCGTAATCTACAGTTATCCCGTTAACTGTTTTTACATAAAGACCATATTCACCTTCTTCTCCGTCAATCAGACCAAGTTCTAGTAGAGCCTCTCCTACTGTCTCTTTGTCAGTATGGATTTCAAACGAAGTTTCACTGCCTTCCTTATCTGTCACAGTAAAATCAAATACCGTATTACCGGTTCCCAGTACACTTTTATCCGACTGGGCATCACCTTCCGTCTCCGTCAGATTACTATCTGCCTGCGTATCAACTTCCGTTCCCGCACCTGAGGCTGTGTCCTTACCTGTGCTGCCATTACATCCGGTTGTACCAAGTGCCATAGCCA
>JAFLTH010000074.1 GCA_022510525.1 Lachnospiraceae bacterium
AGAGCGTCGCATTGGTAGTGCGGAGGTCACGGGTCCGATTCCCGTCAGCAGCTCTATATGTTATAAATAATGACTTTTCGAGGTTTAATGCTTCGAAAAGTTTTTATTTTGCATAAACAGCAAAACTGAAATAAAATTTTATAAAATTTTTTGTATAATTTTTCACAAAAAATCTATCAATATTTTCAAAAATATAGTATTATTAAATAGAAGGATTAAGTATCGGAATTTAAAACTATCTTTGGTAGGAGAAAAATTATGCTTGTAACATTAATACCATTATTTGATGAAAACATGGCGGTAAGTGCATATTCCTTATTTGCGCAGAAGAAGAACTATCTTTTAAACCCGTCTTTTCTTAGTACAGGACTTTATGACGGGGCGGGAAGTGTACCCGGTCTTGAGGTTATTTCGAGTATGGGCATTGACACTTTGCCGGGAGATACGGAAGTTTTTGTGGCAGTGGATAATATTTCCGTATTTGCGGATATTAATTCAATGTGCGATGCTCCACATGACAGATTGGTTCTTTTGTGCGACCAGTCTATTATACCGGACGCCATGTATATATCACGTTTGAAAACATTGAAGAGGCTGGGATATAAACTGGCTATCAGAAAAATTCCTGCGGATAAACTGGAGGAATATTTTGAAATATTGCTTTTGATGGATTATATATTGATTGACCATAAAAAATGCAATATTGCTGAGGTTAAGAAATATTTCAAAGATGTTCATCTTCATATTAATCTTTGTGTTGTAAATGTAGGTTCACAGGAAGAATTTGAGAAGCTTAAGGCGGAAGGTGGGTATACGCTTTATGAGGGCGAGTTTTACAGACTGCCCGTCACTAAGGGTGAAGAGGAAGTTACGCCGCTTAAGATGAATTACATAGACCTGCTTAATATGGTAAATGCGCATGATTTTGACTTGCAAAAAGCTGCTGCAGTCATCAGCAGGGATACGGCTCTTGTTATCTCATTATTGAAGATAGTAAACAAGCTGGCTGTAAATTCAGAAATCACGTCAATCAATCATGCCGCGGCTATGCTTGGGCAGAGAGAGTTGAAGAAATGGATCAATACGGCGGTAACAAATGAACTTTGTGCCGATAAACCCAATGAAATCACCAGGATTTCGCTGCTTAGGGCCAAGTTTGCGGAAAATCTGGCACCACTTTTTAATATGAAGATGAATGCTTCGGAATTGTTCCTTATGGGGCTTTTCTCGGTAATCGATTTAATCCTTGGCAAACCTATGGACAAAGCCCTTGAAATGGTGCAGTTATCCAACAATGTTAATGAAGCTCTTATAGAACATAAGGGTGAACTTGCGCCTGTGCTTGATTTTATAATACAGTATGAGGAAGCTTCATGGCAGGAGGTCTCAAGGCAGATGCTGCTTCAGAAGATTGATATGAATGATGTTTATGATGCCTACATAAATTCCCTGAAGTGGTATCGTGATTTATTCAGGTAAAACATTAACTGATGACTTGCGAGATATATAATTTCTTAACCTGTGCATTAAATCATATATATTTAAATATAGTTATATATGGTTTCTCATAAAGTAATAATAGGAGGGGTAGCAGTATGGCAAAAGAAATGATAGCAATGCTTCTTGCCGGCGGACAAGGCTCCCGTTTGTACGCGCTGACAGAAAAGCTTGCAAAACCGGCAGTACCATTTGGCGGAAAATATCGTATTATCGATTTTCCGTTATCTAATTGTGTCAATTCCGGAATTGACACGGTTGGCGTTTTAACTCAGTATCAGCCGCTGGTGCTGAATGAGTACATAGGAAACGGCCAGCCCTGGGATTTGGACCGTCTCTACGGGGGTGTACATGTTCTTCCGCCTTATCAGAAGGCAAAAGCTTCGGACTGGTATAAGGGAACCGCAAATGCAATTTACCAGAACCTTTCATTCATTGAAAGGTATGACCCTGAGTATGTCATAATACTTTCGGGTGACCAGATTTGTAAACAGGACTACAGTGATTTCTTAAGATTCCATAAGGAAAAAGATGCTGAGTTCAGTGTAGCGGTTATGGAGGTTCCGTGGGAAGAGGCTCCGCGTTTTGGTCTGATGGTTGCGGACGAGGATGACAAGATTACGGAGTTTCAGGAGAAACCCAAGAATCCTAAGTCCAATCTGGCTTCTATGGGTATTTATATCTTTAACTGGGATATCTTAAAGAAATATCTTGAGGAAGACGAGGCAGACCCGAATTCCGAAAACGATTTCGGTAACAATATAATTCCTAATCTGCTTAGGGACAACCGTAGGATGTACGCTTATCACTTCAGCGGATACTGGAAGGATGTAGGAACCATTTCTTCTCTTTGGGAAGCTAATATGGAAGTGCTTGACCCTGATAATAGCGGAATCAACCTCTTTGATGATGACTGGAAGATATACAGCCGCAAGCGTGCTATGACAGGACATAAGGTAAGCGCAGGTGCGGAAATAGAGAATTCTATGGTTACTGACGGCTGTGTAATAAAGGGTGCGGTAAAACATTCCATTCTTTTTGAAGGCGTAAAAGTGGAAAAAGGCGCTGTAATAGAAGATGCCGTAATTATGGGCGGTACGGTAGTCAAGGCAGGTGCCGTTGTTAAGCACTGTATAGTCGCCGAGAATGTAACTATCGGAGAGAATGCCGTGGTAGGTGAGATGCCCACCGGAAGTGAAAATAATGTTGCAACTATCGGAGCAGGAATTACGATTGGCGCTAATGCTAAAATCGGACCGAAGGCGATGATAAATAAAGATGTTGAGGAAGGCGGTGAAGAACAATGACAATGGCAGTTTCCAAATTAAGTGCACTTGGTATTATTTTCCCAAACAGTTATGACTTACTGATCCCTGAACTGGTAAATGTGCGCCTGATGGCATCTATCCCGTTTGCCAGCCGTTACCGTCTGATCGACTTTATTTTATCAAGCATGACTCACAGCGATATCGGTAATGTTTCGATTATGGTTAATAATAATTATCATTCCCTTATGGATCATCTCGGTTCAGGCCGTGAATGGGATCTGGTACGTAAAAACGGCGGTTTACATATATTCCCGCCTTTTGCAGAGAAGACATCATCCAAGCCATATATCGGACGTGTGGACGCATTGGCAGGTATTTTGGACTTCATAAGAGACCAGAAAGAAAATTATGTTGTTTTAACGGATACCAATATTGCAGTTAATTTTGACTTTAAGGATATGATTCAGGCTCATATTGACGGTGGCGCGGATGTAACCATTGCATACAATGAGCAGGAAATCCCAAGAGGATTTATCAAATCAGGTCCGCAGGACAAGAGCTTTTATTATACCTTTGATATTGATGACGGCAAGATAAACAAGATTTATGTAAACTCCAAAGAATCGGGAGTTCAGAATCTGTCAATGAACCTGTATGTCATTGACCGCGAGTTGTTAATAGATTTGATTGAGGAAGCAGCATTTCATGGACAGCAGTATTTTGAACGCGACGTTTTGCTTTCCAACCTCAATAAACTGAATGTACAGGGATATAAGCATGAAGGCTATATTGCCCGCATTACTGATATGAAGAGCTACTTTGATGAAAATATGAAGCTTCTTGATGACTATAATCTGGATGCCCTTTTCTCGGGACCTCCGATTTATACCAAGCTTCATGGCGGTGACCCTACCAGATATCTTGAAGGAGCCAAGGTTGCGGATATTATGGCTGCAGATGCCTGCGTTATTGAAGGAGAAGTTGAAAACAGTATTCTTTTCCGTGGTGTTAAGATTGCAAAAGGAGCAAAAGTTAAGAATTGTGTCCTGATGCAGGGAACCGTAGTAGAGGCCGGAGCCGATATTGAATATCTGGTAACCGACAAGAATGTTACCGTTTCTGCCGGAAAAGTAATGAAGGGAACAGATTCATTCCCGGTTTATATCGGGAAGTTCCAGACCGTATAATAATTGACGTAATTACGTAGAATTATATACTTGTGCGGTTTGTATGATTTTATAATTAAATGATTAGGGGGCGTTGTCCCAGCCGGTATACGGCTGATACGGCGCCTCTATTAATGTTAGGAATATTTTTAAGGAGTAAAGATATGCATAATGAATTAACAAAGAAAGACATCGAAAAAATGCAGGAAGAAATAGAATACCGTAAAATCGTAGTGCGAAAAGAAGCACTGGAAGATGTCAAGGCAGCCAGGGCGCATGGTGACTTGAGCGAGAACTTTGAATACCATGCAGCCAAAAAGGTTAAGAACCAGAATGAAGGCCGTATCCGTTATTTAGAGAGAATGATAAAGACAGCTGTTATTGTTTCCGACGAATCGGCAGATGACGAAGTTGGTATGAACAATACGGTGGAAGTTTTCTTTGAAGAAGACGGCATGACGGAAAAATATAAAATAGTCACAACGGTCCGGGGCAATTCACTGGAGGGGTTGATCAGTACGGAATCCCCACTGGGTAAAGCCCTCCTCGGGCATAAAGTTGATGACAGAGTATATGTCGAAGTCAATCCCGGCTACGGATACTATGTAATAATTAAATCTATAGAAAACACTATAGACGATGGTAGCGATAAACTGCGCAGCTTCTAGGTTATATGGAAGCTGCTATCCGCTTTGACCTCTGTATTAATCATATCCTTAACCCCTTCCCGACTTTCCCATGCATAACTTCTTCTGGCTAAGCATATTGTATAGAGACAGGCTTGACAAGCTGTCATTTTAGTATCTGCAAACTGCACGCAGGCACCGGCAGGCCGTCACTTAAGTATGCTTTGGGAGGAAAAGGATTATGTATGAAATGAAAACAGCCGCAGAAACGATTAGACTGCTTAAATCCGACAGAGAAAAAGGTCTGGATTCACGAGAGGCGCTTACAAGAAGTACCGAGTATGGACCAAACCGCCTCAAAGAACAGGAAAAAAAGAGTATCTGGCAGATGATACTCGGTCAGCTTAACGACCCGCTTATTCTGATACTTATAGTAGCTATGGCTATATCATTGCTCCTTGGCGAAGCAGGCGATGCTATTATTATAATAACAGTTGTTATCCTTAATGCAGCCATAGGCGTGATTCAGGAAGGAAAAGCCGGAAAAGCAGTAGAAGCGCTTAAGCAGATATCCGCTCCGCAGGCAGTTGTCATAAGGGACGGAAAAACCATGAAAGTATCTGCCGAGAAACTGGTTATAGGAGATATTGTTTTATTGGAAGCCGGAAACATGGTTCCGGCCGATTTACGTTTGATTGAAACCAATGGAATTCAGATAGAGGAGTCCACACTTACGGGCGAGTCGGCTCCGGTGGACAAGAATGCCGATTTTGTAGAGATGGTGCAGGGAGATAATATCCACGAGAATATGGCGTATATGTCCACTTTTGTCACTAAAGGAAGGGGTAAGGGTATTGTTACCGCAATCGGTATGGATACCGAAATCGGCCGTATTGCAGACCTTTTGCATGGGACGGGTGAAAAACTGACCCCACTTCAGATTAAGCTTGGTGAGCTTGGAAAAGTGTTGAGCATTCTTGCGGTATCAATCTGCACACTGCTGTTTGTAATAGCGGTACTTCAAAAACGAAATGTCGGAGAAATGCTGCTGACTTCCGTGTCCCTGACTGTTGCGGCGGTACCTGAAGGACTTCCCGCCATTGTTACTATTGTGCTGGCACTCAGCGTATCGCGCATGGTGCGGGCTAAGACTATAGTGAGAAAGCTGTCTTCTGTAGAGACTCTAGGGTCGGTGGAGGTTGTCTGTTCTGACAAAACCGGCACATTGACACAGAATAAAATGACTGTCATGGAGTGCTATATTGACGGCAAGGTAATAGAAAGAGATAAATTTAAGCAGTTTTTTACGGATGAGCTGTGGAAAAATACGGGAGAACCGGCAGGCAGTAAGACACATTTTATGTTAGGCTGCATACTTTGCAACGATGCGGTGGTTTCTGTGGATGGCAATTTCGGAGACCCGACCGAAATGGCGCTCATTAATATGGCAGGGGAGTGTAATGTTCCTGTTGAAGAGCTTAGGGGAAAATATTATAGAAAAGATGAAAAGGCTTTTGACTCTGAAAGAAAGATGATGACCACCTGCCATTTGTATACAGAGGATGCCGGCAGACGTGAAACCAACTTCAAACATATGCTTGCATATTCCAAAGGGGCAGCAGAAAAAATATTGGAAGGCTGCAGCTTTTTATACAGAAACGGACATATGACGGCAATGAGTGAGGCAGACAGGCACTCTCTCTATCGTGTGCTTGAGCAGATGATGGATGAGGGCAGAAGAGTGCTTGCACTTGCAATGGAGCCGGGGGGCAGGATGCAGGAGACTGATATGATCTTTTTAGGCTTTGTCTGTATGCAGGATCCTGTAAGACCTGAGGCCATAGCGGCAGTGGAGGAATTCAAGAAGGCCGGAGTGGAAACGGTTATGATTACCGGGGACCACAGCAACACTGCTTTTTCCATCGCAAAAGAGCTTAAGATTGCAAAGTCTCCCGACGAGTGTATTTCCGGCAGGGAATTGGATACGATTGAAGAACATGTGTTATTGAAAAAATTGCCTAAACTAAAAGTGTTTGCAAGAGTTACACCTGAGCATAAGGTAAAAATAGTGGAAGGCTACAAAAAGCTTGGCAAAACGGTAGCAATGACCGGTGACGGTGTGAATGATGCCCCGTCTCTGCAGTCAGCGGATATAGGAATAGCAATGGGTATGAACGGAACCGATGTCGCAAGGAATGCGGCCGATTTTGTGCTGATGGATGACAACTTTGCAACTATACAGCTTGCAATCAAAGAGGGAAGAGGGATTTATGAAAATATCAGAAAATCGGTACTTTTCCTGCTTTCATCCAACCTTGGTGAGATAATGACTATGCTTGTTACGATTATTGCAGGATTTCCCAGTCCGCTTAAGGCAAGCTTCATACTATGGATAAATCTCATAACCGATTCACTTCCGGCACTGGCGCTTGGAGTGGACGATAATGAAACGGAACTTCTTATGAAGGAAGCACCCAGAAAGAAAGGAGAATCCCTTTTTGCCAAGGGAGGGCTCATTTGCGTTATATGCTACGGTCTTGTAATAGGCGGAGTGAGTCTGGCGGCTTTTCTCAAGGTGCCATATGACAGGCTGATTGCGGAACAGCTTCCAATTAGTTTACATAACATTGTTGCAAGCTACCGTATTTCGGCAGTATTGTCTAAAGCGCAGACCCACGCCTTTATGGTGCTGGGGATGAGTCAGCTTTTCCACGCGATTGGGATGCGGGATGTAAATAAGTCTATTTTTAAGATGAACCATAAAAAGAATCCATATATGCTGCTTGCAGTGGGACTCGGTTTGTTTCTGCAGTTTGTGGTTACCGAGGTGGAGCCGCTTATCGCGCTCTTTGGAACGGTAAGGCTTAATATGGTTGAATGGGCGCAGCTGCTTGCCCTTTCCCTTACGCCGGTAATCGTTCATGAGCTTCTGGTTGCCGTATACAAGGGACACAGCACGGCTAATGAAGAATGTATATTGCCAGCAGCAGAAGAAACAGCCCACTAAGCCACGACAGGTCCATGGAAAATTTTCTGGATACAAGAGTACCGAGAAGAAAGCCTGAAAGAAAGAGCAGAAAATGAAATAAGACCGCTAAGATGAAGAATATGATAAGAGAAGGAACCTGATATGAAAATGCCATACTTGCAAGTATAGAATCCAGTGACAGCGCGAGACTTAAAAAAAACGCTTCTTTTGCGCTGAGTACCTGAGTATCCTGCTTATTGGCATCTTCCGGTGAAAAATAAATTGTAAATATTATATTCAGTTGTTTGATTTTACACGCCCAGTTTCCTATTATGTTCGGGTGTCTGGCTGCGAGATGACGTATCAGACTTTCGGTAATTTTCTCGCAGCCTAATATGAACAAGAGCAGAAATGAGAGTGTGGAAAAGAGCCAGGCGGGAAACAGGGAAAAAATGAAGGAGCCGATTCTGGTCATCAGCGTAATGGTTATGGAAGGGATAAAAACAAGAAAAACAGCGGCAAGCGGCTTAATCTTAACTCTGGAAGTACCGTAAGCAAATCCGGCGCTCAGCGAATCCACTGATACCGCCAGCATAAAAAGAAGTAAGGGCATAATTGCAAAAAACATAGTATTGCCTCATATATTATTAATCATATTTACTTTATAATATGTAAATCTTTATATTTTGACTGTACTCGACCTGCGAAAAATGTTATTATGTATAAAAGGAGGTCTGTTTATGGAACTTATGTTTATTGGGGCAGACCACGAAGTGACCGGCAGCTGCCACTATCTTCGTGTGAATGAGAAAAATATCCTGGTCGATTACGGAATGCAGCAGGGAATGCAGGTGTTTGAAAGTGCTGAACTTCCGGTGGAGGCGGCGAGGATTGATTACATATTGTTGACGCATGCGCATATCGATCATTCCGGTATGCTGCCTTTTTTGTATGCAAGAGGGTTCAGGGGAAGTGTATATACTACAGATGCAACCGCAGATCTCTGCAGTATTATGCTTAGAGACAGCGCGCATATTCAGATGCAGGAAGCCGAATGGAAGAACCGTAAGGCCAAAAGAAGCACGGAGAATGCACTTGTGGATCCTCTTTATACAATGGAGGATGCTGACGGTGTGATCAAGAGACTGATTCCATGTGAATATGATAAAGAAGTAACCGTTTGCGACGGTCTTAAAATCCGTTTTACGGATATAGGGCATCTCCTTGGCTCGGCAAGTATCGAGGTCTGGGCAACCGAAGGGGATGTTACCAGAAAAATCGTCTTTTCCGGCGATATAGGCAATATGGACCAGCCGCTTATCAAAGACCCGAAGCTTACAAAAGAAGCGGATTATGTTATAATGGAATCTACATACGGCAACCGGTATCATTCCGACGAAAAACCGGACTATATCGGTGATCTGGTAAAAATAATTAAATCTACATTTGATAAAGGCGGAAATGTGGTAATTCCGTCCTTTGCCGTAGGAAGAACGCAGGAAATCCTGTATTTCCTCCGTAAGATTAAAGAAGACAGACTTGTGGCAGGCTATGAAAACTTTCCGGTATATGTGGACAGTCCGCTTGCCGTTGAAGCCACCGGCATCTTCCAGAGAAACAGCATAGAATGTTTTGATGAAGAAGCTATGGACCTTATAAAAAGAGGAATTAATCCTCTCACTTTTCCGGGACTGCATCTTGCAATCACAAGCGAGGAGTCCAAAGCAATCAACTTTGAGCATACACCCAAGGTAATAATTTCAGCTTCCGGAATGTGTGAAGCCGGTCGTATCAGACACCACCTTAAGCACAATCTGTGGCGTCCCGAGTGTACCATACTTTTTGTCGGCTATCAGGCAAACGGCACACTTGGAAGGGCGATTGTTGACGGAATAAAGGAAGTTAAGCTTTACGGCGAAACAATAGAAGTCCGTGCCAAAATCGAAAAGCTTATCGGTATGAGCGGTCATGCCGACAAAGCAGGACTTTTGCGTTTCATACAAGGTTTTGAGAAAAAACCCGACAAGGTCTTTATAGTCCATGGCGAAGACAGCATATGTAAACTCTTTACAGAATGCCTTAAAGTAGAACACGGCTTAAACGCATATGCCCCTTACAGCGGTACAAGATATGATCTGATTGCGGATAAATTTATCTACGAGGCAGAACCTGTTACCGTTAAGAAGAAAGGCCGCACTATGTCCGATGTATTTGCAAGACTCGTTGCCGCCGGACAGAGACTTGTTGCGGTTATCTACAAGAATGAGGGCGTGGCTAATAAGGATCTGGCAAAATTTGCGGATCAGATTAATGCGTTGTGTGATAAATATGAGAGGTAACGGAACCGGACGAACTTAGAAAATTTCGGAGAAAAGCATTATGAGTTTAGCAGATACAATATTTATAGATATGTGTAACGATATATTAGAAAACGGCACCAGCACTGAAGGCGAGAAAGTTCGACCACATTGGGAAGACGGCACACCGGCATACACGATTAAGAAATTCGGTGTAGTAAACCGCTATGATCTTTCCAAGGAATTTCCGTTAATTACTTTACGTAAAACCGCACTTAAGAGCGCAACGGACGAGATGTTGTGGATATGGCAGAAGAAGTCGAATAATATCAATGACCTGCACAGTCATATCTGGGACGAATGGGCGGATGAGGACGGCTCAATCGGGAAAGCCTACGGTTATCAGATGGGTGTGAAGCATCAGTATAAAGAAGGTATGATGGATCAGGTTGACAGGGTGATTTATGATTTGAAAAATAACCCTTTCAGCAGGCGCATCATGACGAATATCTACGTACATCAGGACCTGCATGAGATGCGTCTTTACCCCTGTGCATACAGCATGACATTTAACGTGACGCAGAAGAAAGGTGATGACAAGCTGACGTTAAATGCGATTTTAAACCAGCGTTCACAGGATGTGCTGGCTGCCAATAACTGGAATGTGGTACAGTATGCGGTACTTGTGCATATGCTGGCGCAGGTCTGCGATATGCGTGTGGGCGAGCTTGTGCATGTGATTGCCGATGCCCATATTTACGACAGACATATACCGATAATCCGTGAACTTATTAACAGACCTGCGTATGCGGCTCCGACATTCTGGCTGAATCCGGAAATCAAGGATTTTTATGCCTTTACCAGAAATGATGTAAAAGTGGAGAATTATGTTACGGGACCTCAGATAGAGAATATTCCGATTGCAATTTGATTTTTCTTTTTACTTATAATTTGTTATAATTAAATTCTGATCATTAATGAAAGGATTGGCTTAGATATAATGAATTTGATAGTTGCGGTGGATAATAACTGGGCGATTGGCCTAAGGGGCGGATTGCTTGTGCGTATTCCAAACGACCACAAGAACTTCAGAAATGCAACCATGGGTAAGGTGGTAGTGCTTGGCAGAAAAACACTGGAAACTTTTCCGCAGGGGATGCCTTTGGGCGGAAGAACCAATATCATTCTTTCCACTGATACCGCATATAAGGTAAAAGATGCGTATGTTGTGCACAGTGAGGAAGAATTGCTGGAAGAACTGAAAAAATATAATGATGATGAGGTTTACATAATTGGGGGATCAAGTGTATATGAAATGATGCTTCCCTATTGTGACAAGGCATATGTGACCAGAATTGACCATAATTATGAAGCAGATGCATATTTCCCCAATCTGGATATGATGGAGGATTGGGAGCTTATAGATGAGGGCGAAGAACAGACTTATTTTGACATAGCCTACAAGTTTACTGAATACGTGAGGAAAAATAAGAAGGGAGATTAATCAGCCCATGAGCGATAATACCGGTAAAAAGTCTAAAGAAAAGAATCAGGAATCATCCGGCAAATTCACATCTAAACTGGAAAAACAGGCAGTATCACTTTTGCTTGCAAAGGATGAACTTGAGAAGAAAAACATAGAGTTGGAGCGTGCCATTGAGGATGCGAGAAAAGCCAATAAAGCCAAAGACCTTTTCCTTGCAAATATGTCTCATGAAATCAGAACTCCCATCAATACAATGATGGGTATGAATGAACTTATTTTGAGAGAAAGTCAGGATGAGACTATCCGAGGCTATGCTTTGGATATCAAGCAGGCGGGCGATATTCTGGTTTCGCTTATAAGTGATATTCTGGACTTTTCCAAAATACAGTCCGGAAGAATGGAGCTTATGGATGCTGTGTATGATATCAGTTCGTTTTTGAATGATGTCATCAACAGCATTTCTATACCTCTTCGTAAGAAGAAACTGCGGCTTGCGCTGGATATTGCAAATGACATACCTTATAAATTATCCGGTGATGAGATTCATTTAAGGCAGATAGTAGGAAATCTTTTGTCCAATGCGGTCAAATATACCAATACAGGTGTTGTGACGCTGCATCTTTCCTGGAAGAAAAAAGATGATGAGAATATCATGCTTGAGATTGCGGTGGAAGATACCGGAATCGGTGTCAAGAAAAAGGATATGCAGAAGATTTTCGAGACTTTTACAAAGCTCGATATGGAAGCCAGCAGTTCCGAGACCGGCACAGGTTTAGGTCTTGCCGTATCCAACAGACTTGTTGAAATGATGGGCGGTAAGCTGGATGTTAAGAGCGAGTTTGGTAAGGGCTCCACCTTCTTTTTTGCAATTCCGCAGAAAGTTATAAGTAATGAACCGCTTGGAAATTTCCAGGAGCAATATGACAGAAGTGTCAAATCTTCAATCAGTTATAAGGAAAAATTTATTGCTCCCCTTGGGAAAATTCTTGTGGTGGATGATAATGCAATGAATCTGGCGGTGGCACAGGATCTTCTTCGTAAAACAAAGCTGCAGATTGATGTGGCATCCAGTGGAGAAGAGTGTTTGGCAATGCTGAAACGCAAGGAATATCATCTCATCTGTATGGACCATATGATGCCCGGAATGGATGGTGTGCAGACCCTTAAGGCAATCAGGGAATTGGAGGGAAATCCCTCCCGGGATATTCCGGTTATTGCTCTGACAGCCAACGCTGTAGTCGGTGCCAAGGAATTTTATCTGGATGCAGGTTTTGAGGATTATCTCACAAAGCCTATTGAGCCTGATAAACTGGAAAATATGATGATACAGTATCTTCCTAAAGAACTCGTATATCTGACGGCTGATAATGATGCGGGTGAAGAGGATGAAGAAGACGGTATACCGGGTACGGAGATGCTTATAGATATGGGAATCAATGTTTCCCAGGGACTTAAATATATGGGTGGAAGCCGCACATTATACAGAAAAATACTTAAGGACTTCCACGATGTGCTGGTTGAAAAGGAAGCGCAGCTTAAGAAGATGCTGGACAAAGAGGATGTGGCAGGATATGCCATAATAGTTCATGCACTTAAAGGAAATGCCCGTAATATCGGTGCAGACGATCTCGCCGAGGAGGCCTTTGAACTGGAGAAAAAAAGTAAGGCGGGAAATATTGAAGAAGTAGAGGTTAAATCCCCTATACTTTTTAGCATGATGAGCACTCTTAGGAAGAATCTGGATAAATACATTAAGCAGCACGGTATGGAAGCTGAGAAAAAAGCCGAAGATAAGCCTAAGAAAAAAACTACAATTTCGGATTCCGAATGGAAAGAGAAGCTTACAGCCCTCAACCAATATCTTGACGATTTTGATGCGGACAATATAGCATCAAGCTTAAAAGAGATTAAATCCTATAAGCTCACGGATAAACAACAAAAGATGCTGCGTATGTGTGAAAAAGCGGTCAATGATTTTGCTTATGACGTCGCAATGGAGATAGTTGCTACGGAATTACAGACTTGACATTTTTTAGCAAACGTATAATATTAACTTAGGAAAAACAGTTTGTTTTTCCTAAGTTAATTAATGTAGCCAATTCAAAGGAGTATATACTATGGAAAAGAAAAATATTGACTGGTCCAATCTCGGTTTCGCTTATCAGCAAACCGATAAGAGATTTGTGGCAAACTATAAAAACGGTGTCTGGGATGAGGGAGAACTCATCTCGGATGCAAATATTACGATCAGCGAGTGCGCAGGAGTATTCCAATATGCACAGACCTGTTTCGAAGGCTTAAAAGCTTATACTACACAGGACGGACGTATAGTAACATTCCGCCCTGACCTTAATGCTAAACGTATGGAAGACTCATGTAAGAGACTTGAAATGCCTGTATTTCCCAAAGAACGCTTTGTTGATGCCGTAATTAAGACTGTGGAAGCCAATGAGGCATATGTACCGCCATATGGCTCGGGTGCAACTTTATATATCCGTCCTTTTATGTACGGAAGTTCGGCCGTTATAGGCGTAAGTCCGGCTGACGAATATCAGTTCAGGATTTTTACCACTCCGGTAGGTCCTTATTTTAAGGGCGGCGTTAAGCCATTGACCATTAAAGTCAGTGACTTTGACAGAGCGGCACCGCATGGCACAGGTCATATTAAGGCCGGACTCAACTATGCAATGAGTCTTCATGCCATAGTTACCGCGCATAAAGAGGGATATGATGAGAATATGTATCTGGATGCCGCAACAAGGACTTATGTTGAAGAGACCGGCGGCGCCAACTTCCTTTTTGTGACTAAGGACAATAAGGTGGTAACACCTAAGTCAGACAGTATACTGCCTTCGATTACACGCCGCTCACTGATGGTTGTTGCTAAGGATTATCTTGGTCTGGAAGTTGAAGAAAGACCGGTAGCTTTAGAAGAGGTAAAGGATTTTGCGGAATGCGGACTTTGCGGTACCGCAGCGGTAATTTCCCCTGTCGGAAAGATTGTAGACCATGGTAAAGAAATCGTATTCCCAAGCGGTATGACACAGATGGGGCCAACTACCCAGAAATTGTATGATACCCTTACCGGAATACAGATGGGCCGCATAGAAGCTCCGGAAGGATGGATTCAGGTCATTAAGTAGAATGAAAAAAAGTATAAAAAATATCGTAATTACATTAATCGCAGTCTGTATACTTGCATATGCCCTCACCGGCTGCGGTGCAAAGAATTCAGACGGTGTTAAAGTTGTACTCACAACCGGTCTTGGTAAGGATGAGGTATTCCGTATTGAGACCGCTTCTTGTACGCTCCCTGAAATAATGGTCTATCTGACCAATATACAGAATCAGTATGAAAGTGCGTATGGAGAAGAAATCTGGAATATAGATCTTGATAATATGACTCTGGAGGAAAATGTCAAAGACATTGCACTTGCACAGATAGCCCGGATTAAAACGATGAATCTGATGGCCTTACGCTATAAAGTAGAGTTGTCGGATGACGAAAATGCCCAGGTCGAGTCTGCCGCCGAAACTTATTACAATTCCCTGAACGAGACAGAAATAGAAGCAATGGGCATAGATAAAAAGATAATAACCGATATGTATTCCGAATATGCTCTTGCGGAAAAAGTATATCATTACATTATCAAAGACATAAACCCTGAAATCAGTGATGATGAGGCAAGAACCATTACGGTTCAGCATATACTGCTTAAAACTTATGCGCTGGATGGTACAGGCAAGAAGATTGAGTACACACAGAAAGCAAAGGAAGATGCCCGCGATACTGCATACGACGTCTGGAGGAAGGCCATAGACGGAGAAGACTTTGACGAACTGATAAGACATTACAGCGAGGACGATAAGAGTACCTACTCTTTTGGAAAGGGAGAAATGGACCCCGAATTTGAAAAGGCGGCTTTCAACCTTGCAACAGGAGAGGTAAGCAGCGTTGTAGAGACTGAATTCGGATACCATATTATCAAGTGTATCAGTACCTTTGATAAAGAGGAAACAGACAGCAACAAGGTCAAGATTGTCGAGCAGCGCAAAGAAGAAGTTTTTGGTGAGGAGTATGATAACTTTGTTAATACTTTAACAAGGAGACTCAACGAGGAACTCTGGGACAGTATCAGATTTATCCATGATGAGAACGTCAATACTTCGGATTTCTTTGATGTTTATAAGACATATCTGGGCGATGGCATATGGGACTTAAATTAAAAATTTATTGTTTAGAAAAAATTTAGAAATGTTCAAATGCAGATAAATAAAGGGTTTCAAACGTATTATTAGCACTCAAAGATGTTGAGTGCTAATTTTTTCTTGACTTTTTATAATGGCGGCATTAAACTTTAGTTTAGATTGTTAAAACAGATAGGTAAACAGAAAGGAACGTGAGTGTTATGTCAACTAAACACGGCAATTTGTCTATTAATAGCGATAATATATTCCCGATAATTAAGAAGTGGTTATATTCAGACCACGATATTTTCTTCAGAGAATTGATTTCCAACGGCTGCGATGCCATTACTAAACTCAAGAAACTGGATATGATGGGTGAGTACACCCTGCCTGATGATTATAAGGCTAAGATTCAGGTTATTGTCAATCCTGAGGAAAAGACACTTAAGTTTATCGATAACGGAATCGGTATGACTGCCGACGAAGTAGAAGAGTATATCAACCAGATTGCTTTTTCCGGAGCAGCGGATTTTATTGAAAAATATAAGGACAAGACCAATGATGACCAGATAATAGGTCATTTCGGCCTCGGATTCTATTCCGCATTTATGGTAGCGGATGCCGTTCACATTGATACACTTTCCTATCAGGATGGTGCGAAGGCTGTTCATTGGGAATGCGACGGCGGTACGGAATTTGATATGGATGATGGCGAAAGAAGTGAAGTGGGAACGGAAATCACACTTTTTATTAACGAAGACTGCCTTGAATTCTGTAACGAGTATAAGGCGAGAGAAGTTATTAAAAAATACTGTTCCTTTATGCCTATTGAAATCTTCCTTTCCAAGGCTAATACGACCGACACCCAGACCATTACCGAAGCAGAGAAATTGGACACTGATGTTGTAATAGAAGAGATTAAGAAGGAAAAAGAGGAGGACGAGCAGAAGTTAAAAATTAAAAAGCGTCCCGAGCTTCTTAACGATACAACCCCTCTTTGGGCGAAACATCCCAACGAGTGCAGCAGAGAGGAATATCTGGAATTTTACCGCAAGGTATTCCAGGATTACAAGGAGCCTTTGTTCTGGATTCA
>JAFLTH010000075.1 GCA_022510525.1 Lachnospiraceae bacterium
AGGTACCCGGCGGTATGCTTTCCAACATGGTTAGCCAGTTGAAAGAGCAGAATGCTGAAGATAAGTACTATGACGTATTGAAAGAAATTCCTCAGGTTAGAAAAGACCTGGGTGAACCTCCGCTTGTTACACCTTCTTCACAGATCGTAGGTACACAGGCAGTCTTCAATGTACTTATGGGTGAGAGATATAAGATGGCAACCAAAGAGACCAAGGCAGTTCTTCGCGGTGAGTACGGTCAGACCGTTAAGCCGATGAATCAGGAAATAATCGACAAGGTTATTCCGGGTGAGGAGAGAATTACCTGTCGTCCGGCAGATTTGCTTGAGAATGAGATGGATAAACTTGAGAGCGAGATGAAAGAGTGGAAACAGCAGGATGAGGACGTATTGTCCTATGCACTTTTCCCTCAGGTAGCTACAGACTTCTTCAAGTATCGTCAGGCTCAGCAGGAAAAAGTGGATATAACGCAGGCTGATACTAAAAACGCCGCGTACCCAGTTTAAATAATTTACAGAAATTGGAAAGTGTCTTCACTATATTGTGGGGGCACTTTTTTTTGACATAATATGTAGTGGTTGACGTAATTTCTGCAATATATTATAATAACATATGTTATAAAAAACATATGTTATATACATAAGTGAGGAAGTGTGCGTATGGCAAGAAAAGAAACTATTACCAAAAATGATATTCTGAATGCGGCTTTTGAAATGGCAAGCGAGGAGGGCTTTGAACATGTAACAGCCAGAACTCTGGCAGCCAAAGCCGGATGCTCTACCCAGCCGATTTTCAGGATATACAAGAACATGGAGGAATTGGGGAAAGACCTCTTTGAGAAAGGGGTGGAGTATTTCGATAATTTTTACGAGAATTTTCCACGTAAAAACGATACTCCGTTTGTCAATCTGGGGTTGTGTTATATTAAGTTTGCACAGGATAATCCTAAATTGTTTGAGCTATTGTTTGCTGCCAAGAACAGACATGGAAAAAGTCTGTATGATATTTTAAACGGCAGTAACGGAGCTGTTGTAAAGGAAATAAACAATGCTGCGGAAAATGGCTGCAAAAATCCAAGCGCAATGTTTATGAAGATGTGGATCTTGATCCATGGTGCGGCATGTATGTCACTGACCGGTGATTATGATCTGAAAGAAAATGAGACTATGGCGCTTTTGGAAGAATCATACCAGGCTTTTCTTTAAGAATTAACATAATATGAGAGGGAAGGATTGGTAATTCCGATGGAAAATCGTTATGATATAATTACCAGGCTTAACGACCATTACAGGAAGATGAGCAAGGGTCAGAAGGCAATAGCGGATTTTATATATGACCATTATGACCATGCGGTATTTATGACGGCTGCCAGATTAGGTGATACAGTTGGAGTCAGCGAGTCCACTGTTGTGCGTTTTGCCTCCTTCATAGGCTATAACGGATATCCGGAATTTCAGAAAGACTTAGAAGAATGGGTTCAGAATAAAATCAACTCAGTTCAGCGTATAGGTGCCAAATACGGACGCAGCAGCCAGTCGGAGATTCTCACCTCGGTGTTAAATTCCGATATTGAAAAGATTGAAGATACGATTGAGAATTTGGATGCAGTGGCATTTGAAACTGCGGTAGATATCATACTTGAGGCAAAGAACGTATATATAATGGGAATAAGAAGCTGTGCACCTTTAGCTAATTTTTTGCATTTCTATCTTAATATGATACGGGGAAATGTGATATTGCTCAGTTCAACCAGCATGTCTGAAACTTTTGAACAGATGATACGTATAGATGAAAATGATGCAATCATAGGCATAAGTTTTCCCAGATATTCCATGCGTACATTAAAAGCTATGGAATTTGCCAACGACAGGAATGCCAAAGTAATTGCAATTACCGACAATGTGCATTCACCTATGAATCTATATTCTTCCTGCAATCTTTTTGCCAGAAGCGATATGGTTTCAATAGTGGATTCACTGGTGGCACCCTTAAGTCTTATTAATGCGCTGGTGGTGGCAATGTGCCTTAAGCGTCCCGAGGAAGTTAAACAGGATCTTAAGAGTCTGGAATATGCATGGAATAATTATCAGGTTTACCTGAATGATGAAATTAATTTCATTGACGAAGAACCGATGTTAAATTATCCGTTAAGAAAAGATAAGTCATGAGCAGGGTCATTATAGTTGGCGGAGGAGCCGCCGGAATGATGGCTGCTATAAGTGCGGCCAGACAGCACAATCAGGTGCTTTTGCTTGAAAAAAATGAAAAATTGGGTAAAAAACTTTTTATAACAGGTAAGGGAAGATGCAATCTGACCAATGCCTGTGATACGGACGAGTTATTCGAAAACGTAGTATCCAACCCGAAATTTCTATACAGTGCATTTTATGCTTTTGATAACAGGAAGGTAATGCAGCTTATAGAGGATGCTGGATGCCGGCTTAAAATAGAAAGAGGAGAGCGGGTATTTCCGGTTTCCGACCATTCATCGGACATAATAGCCGCCTTACAGAGGTTGTTGCAAAAAGAGCGGGTGGAAGTACGGCTGAATACTAAGGTAACAGGACTTATCATAGATGATTTGAGTCGGGTGTGCGGAGTATATACGTCAGACGGTAAAAAAGAATACGCAGATGCGGTAATCCTCGCCACGGGCGGTCTGTCTTATCCGTCCACAGGTTCAACCGGGGACGGGCACCGTATGGCAGAAGCGGCAGGACATAAAATAAAACCCTGTGTACCCTCACTTGTACCTTTTGAAATAACAGAAAAGTGGTGCGCCGATTTACAGGGCCTTTCGCTTAAAAATGTGAGCCTGACAATGTATGACGGAAATAAAAAAGTTTATACCGGATTTGGTGAAATGCTGTTTACACATTTCGGAGTAAGCGGACCGCTTATCTTAAGCGCCAGCAGCTATTACGGAAAGTGTAAGAAAAAAGAAGAAATAGCACTGGAACTTGATCTGAAACCGGCTCTTTCGGAAGAACAACTGGATAAACGTATTTTAAGAGATTTTGAGGAAAATAAAAACAAACAATTCAAGAACTCACTAAATGGACTCTTTCCGGTCAAACTGATTCCTGTTATGATAAAACTATCCGGCATTGCTCCGGAAAAATCAGTGAATGAAATAACCAAGGAAGAAAGAAGAACGTTTGTTCGATGTATAAAACAGTTAATACTTCACATAGATACCGTTCGTGGTTTTGATGAAGCAATCATCACTCAGGGCGGAGTCAGTGTTAAAGAAATAAATCCATCCACTATGGAGTCCAAACTTGTAAAAGGACTCTACATAGCAGGAGAGCTCCTAGATTTAGATGCATTGACCGGAGGCTTTAATCTGCAAATCGCATGGTCTACCGGATACCTTGCGGGACACTCAATTTAATGAATGAGTCCGTACAAAATTAACAAAATAAGGGGTGACTTGCCACCGCATCGGAACCCCGTTTTGGTTAATTTTGTACGGACGGACTTGATAAAGGAGAACACAATGGGATACAAAATAGCAATAGACGGACCTGCCGGAGCCGGCAAAAGCACAATCGCAAAAAGAATTGCAAAACAGCTCGGCTTTATCTATGTAGACACAGGCGCGATGTACAGGGCAATGGCACTGTACTTGCTCAATAAAGGGATTAACCCAAAAGATTCGGATGCCGTAAGCATTAATTGCAAAGATGCCGACATTACGATACGTTATGAAAACTCGGAACAGGTCGTATATCTGAATGGAGAGAACGTAAACGGGCTTATCAGAACCGAACAGGTAGGTAATACCGCATCCGTGACCAGTGCCAATCCGGATGTCAGAAAGAAACTGGTACAGTTACAGCAGAAACTCGCCGCTGATGCAGATGTTGTAATGGACGGAAGGGATATCGGCACCTGCGTTCTTCCCGATGCCGAAGTCAAGATTTTCCTTACCGCAAGCAGCAGAGTCCGCGCTGAGAGAAGATATAATGAACTAACCGCTAAAGGCGAAAAATGTGATATTGATGTAATTGAAAAAGATATCATAGAACGTGACCATCAGGATATGACAAGAGAAATTTCACCGCTGGTTGCTGCAGATGATGCAGTTTTAGTTGATTCATCCTATATGACAATTGAAGAAGTAGCCGATACTATTATAGAGATGACTAAAAAAGGTAAGTAATCAAGAGGCGATATTGTAAGATGGAAGTAATTCTCGCAGACAATGCCGGGTTCTGTTTCGGTGTAAAACGGGCAGTTGATACCGTATACGAACAGACAAAGACCGGTGAAAAAATATATACCTATGGTCCAATAATACATAATAAGGAAGTTGTGGCCGATTTAAGGACAAAAGGCGTAAATGTTATAGAATCCGAAGCCGAACTGGAAACTATCAAGGAAGGTTGCATAATTATCCGCTCGCATGGACTGCCGGAGAGTATTTGTGAAAAGATAGAGAGGCAGGGGCTTAAATGTGTTGATGCGACCTGCCCTTTTGTTAAACGGATACATGATATAGTGAGGAAAGAGAGCGAGGCGGGAAAGCAGATTGTAATAATCGGAAATGCCGGACACCCTGAAGTTGAGGGAATCATGGGCTGGTGCAGGACGCCTGCAATTGTGATAGAATCCATAGAAGAAGCTGAAAAATTTGAATATGACGGTCAAAAAGAGATATGTATTGTATCACAGACGACATATAATTACAATAAATTTCAAGATATAGTTGAAATTTTTACTCAAAAAGGGTACAATGTTATTGTTGTGAATACTATATGTAACGCTACTGAAGTACGACAAGCCGAAGCAGCGAAGATAGCCGCTCAGGTTGATATTATGATAGTAATAGGAGACAATCATAGTTCTAATACACGGAAGCTGTACGAAATCTGTATGAAGGAATGTGAAAACACTCATTTTATACAGGTACTGGATGACTTGCATTTAGATTTAACTAAATCTGTCCGACTGGTGGGTATTACAGCAGGGGCATCAACCCCAAACAATATTATCGAGGAGGTTCAAAATTATGTCAGATTTAACTTTTGAACAAATGTTAGAAGATTCATTAAAGACAATACACACGGGAGAGGTTGTTGAAGGTACGGTCATCGATGTTAAACCGGATGAAGTTGTTCTCAATATCGGATATAAATCCGATGGTATCCTTACAAGGAATGAATATACAAACGAGCCTAATGTGGATATGACAACCATAGTAAAACCGGGTGATACCATGGAAGTTAAGGTGTTAAAAGTAAATGACGGTGAGGGACAAGTTCTTCTTACCTACAAACGCCTTGCTGCCGACAGAGGTAATAAACGTATTGAAGAGGCATATAATAATAGTGAGATTCTTACCGCTAAGGTTACACAGGTGCTGGATGGAGGCCTTAGCGTAGTAATAGAAGAAATCAGAATCTTTATCCCTGCAAGTCTTGTATCCGACACATATGAAAAAGACCTTAGTAAATATGCAGGACAGGAGATTCAGTTTGTAATAAGCGAATACAATCCTAAGAGAAGAAGATATATAGGCGATCGCAAACGTCTTCTTGTAGCAGAGAAGGCCGAGCAGCAGAAAAAACTTCTTGAGAGCATCCACGAGGGTGACACTGTTGAAGGTATTGTAAAAAATGTAACAGATTTTGGTGCATTTATAGATCTTGGCGGAGCTGACGGTCTGCTTCACATCTCAGAGATGTCCTGGGGCAGGGTTGAGCATCCCAAGAAAGTTTTCAAAGTTGGTGATAAGATTAAGGTTCTGATTAAAGATATAGAAGGAACCAAGATTGCTTTAAGTCTTAAATTTGATGACCAGAATCCCTGGAAGGATGCTGCAGCTAAATATGCAGTGGGCAATGTAGTCACCGGTAAGATTGCACGTATGACAGATTTTGGTGCTTTTGTAGAATTG
Organism: Lachnospiraceae bacterium; assembly: GCA_022510525.1. Classification (GTDB taxonomy): domain Bacteria; phylum Bacillota; class Clostridia; order Lachnospirales; family Lachnospiraceae; genus UBA3282. The sequence goes on from JAFLTH010000075.1 coordinate 5,903, forward strand.
GAGACAGGTATTGACGCTTTGCTCCATGTTTCACAGATTTCCAGAGATCATATTGACAAGCCTACCGATGTACTTAAAGTAGGTGATGAAGTTACTGCCAAGGTAGTTGACTTTAATGAAGAAGATAAGAAAATCAGCCTGAGCATCAAGGCAATGCTTGCACCGGAACCTAAGGAGGAAGCTGTTCCACAGGAAGAAGAGGATGCGGACGTTGTCTCTGTAGATATTGAATCGGTTATAGCAAGCGAAGAGGAAAGCTCAGAAGAAAACTAAAGATTAATAAACTAAAATAGGGTGGGGGTAGTTTTTGATGGCTTACGATTATGAGTATTTTAAAAAGGCTGTTTATGATTTAACTAAAATTGATTTAAATGCTTATAAAGAAAAGCAGATGAAGCGTCGTATAGATACTTTGATTACCAAAAATAAAGTTACAGGCTATGAGAATTATGTTGCGGCACTCAAGAATGACCAGAATACATTTGATGAGTTTGTTAATTATTTGACTATAAATGTTTCTGAGTTTTACCGTAATCCTGATCAATGGCAGATTATGGATAAAGAGATTTTTCCGGATTTGATTAAAAAATTTGGAAAGAATCTTAAAATTTGGAGTGCAGCATGCTCCACAGGAGATGAACCTTATTCTCTTGTTATGGCATTGTCAAGGCATGTTCCTTTAGATAAGATTAAGATTTTGGCAACTGATTTGGATAAGCAGGTAATTGCCAAGGCTAAGACAGGCCTCTATGGAGAGAAGAGTATAGCCAGTGTGCCGGATGATTTTAAGAAGAAATATTTTACCAAGATTGGTCCGTCATACCAGATTTCGGATGAAATAAAATCAAGGGTGGAATTTAAGGAGCATAATCTGTTAAAAGATACATATCCTACGGACTGCCACATGATTGTCTGCCGTAATGTACTTATATACTTTACTGAGGAAGCCAAGGAAGAGGTATTCATAAAGTTCCAGAAGAATATCAAGCCGGGCGGAGTTCTCTTTATAGGAAGTACGGAGCAGATTATCAATTATAAAGAGATTGGTTTATCGAGGAGAAATTCATTTTTCTATGACAGACCATAATAAAAAGCGCAGGTTGCAGAACCTGCGCTTTTATACTTGTACCATTCTGTTTAATATATGATTGGCATATTTTGAAAACAGTTTACGATTCTTCTTTATTTCGTCAGTGAGTTCAAAGAACAAATCTTTACTATTATATTCCCTCTTAAAAAACGGTTCCACAAGCACATCCCACTGCGGAAGATAAGAAGAATACTTCCGGGTATAACAATTGGATGCATTGGCCTGTTCACGATGATTTTTATCTACAAAAGAAGCAACCGACTTGTGCATTGCCAGGTCTTCTATGGGAAGATAGTAATAATCTTTATAATTTGAATAAAAGTATTTAAGTTCGCCGTCATAAATCGGAATCTTTAAAGTGCCTTCACTATCTTCTGCATGAAAACGGCATCCGTTAGCCATAGCAGAAATTGGACGTGGTAGCGGTGTAGATAGTTTGAGTTTCATAATAAGTACATGTCTGTTATTTCCATGATAGTCCCGATAAGAATTAGCCTGTACTTTTACAGCCTTCAAATCACTGTTAAAAAGATCATGATAAGCAAGCAACGGTAATAGTTTAAGCAGCCCTTTCATATCATCTTTGTTATGAAGAAGCAGGGAATTAGCGGCTTCAAAAGATGGTTGGTTTACATAATCATGATAAACTCCAATAAGTTCACCGCCGTTATATTTATCGTCACGCTTGATGCCAAGAAAGTTTTCCAACGTTTTTTGCTTACAGTTGGGTATATTCAGGAAAAATTTATATGGAGCTATCCGCCTGTATAGGTCAATGCCGTCATAGCCTTCAAATTTGTAAGGCAGGCTGTAAAGCTTACACTTCTGCATTAAAAACGGCAAATCAAAATTATTGCCGTTAAAATGTACAAGATGTGTAAACGTAGTAGCAAAAGAGAAGAATGCTTCCAGTATAGACTTTTCCTCCTCATACTTCTCGGCAAAAAATTGCTGGATACGCCAGCAGTCATCTCTGTAATATGCAGCGCCTATCATATACAGATTAGACTTTTTAGCGGTAAAGCCGGTAGTCTCTATATCCAGAAAGAGAATTTTATCCAGCGGAGCCAGACTCTGAATCGGATATTCAATTTCAAAATTTTCCAGTATAACTTCTTCAATGCGCATAGTATCCACATCCTATTAACTATTCTTAAGCCCGCGAGTTCGGGTTTATCCAAACTTGCAATTTAATAAATATATTTTACGTGTTAAAATATGTTTATTAAATTTATAATAGCACAAAATTTCAATTTGCAGTAGTATTTTCCGTCGAAAAATAGTATATTTACATTAAGAGATTTTACTCTATGAGAAAGAGAGGCAGCAAATGGCAAAGTTAACATTTGTAGGTGGAATACATCCGTATGACGGCAAGAATCTGTCCAAGGATAAGCCGATTAAAGCAGTACTCCCCAAAGGAGACCTGGTATATCCTCTGTCCCAGCATATCGGGGCACCGGCCAAGCCTATAGTGGAAAAAGGTGACCATGTACTTACCGGTCAAAAAATAGCGGAAGCCGGAGGATTTGTATCGGCGCCTATCTATGCAACAGTATCCGGAACGGTTAAGGCAATTGAGCCCAGACGAGTTGTTACCGGAGACAGTGTAATGAGCATTATAGTTGAAAATGACGGTTTGTATGAGGAAGTGGAATATCCTAAAGTAAAACCGTTTGAAGATATGAGTAAGGAAGAAATAATTAACTGCATAAAAGAGGCAGGGATAGTAGGTATGGGTGGTGCCGGTTTTCCTACTTTTATTAAATTATCACCCAAGGAACCGGATAAAATTGAATATGTTATTGCAAACTGTGCGGAATGCGAGCCATATCTTACATCCGATTACAGAAGAATGATAGAAGAGCCGGAGAAGTTGGTGGAAGGGCTTAAGATATCACTTTCCCTATTTGATAACGCAAGGGGGATTCTGGCGGTTGAGGATAACAAACCGGACTGCATAGAAATCCTTAAAAATCTGACTAAAGATGAGCCGCGCATCAGTGTAAAAGCCTTGAAGACAAAATATCCTCAAGGGTCGGAACGTCAGCTGATATATGCAACTACAGGAAGAAAAATCAACTCTTCAATGCTTCCTGCGGATGCGGGCTGTATAGTAAATAATGTAGATACCATTGTGGCAATATATCACGCTGTAATTGACGGTAAACCGTTAATGAATCGTATAGTTACCGTAACCGGAGATGCAATAGCAGACCCAAGGAATTTTATCGTCAGAATAGGTACTAATTATCATGAACTGATAGAGGAGGCCGGAGGATTTAAGGAAGACCCGGTAAAAATTATCTCCGGAGGCCCGATGATGGGTTTTGCAATCTTCGATCTGGATGTGCCTACCACCAAGACGGCTTCAGCTTTGCTTTGTCTGACAGAGGACGACGTGTCATATATGGCACCAAGTGCGTGTATAAACTGTGGGCGCTGTGTAGAAGTCTGCCCGGGAAGAGTAGTGCCCAAAATGCTGTCGGAATATGCGGAGCATTACGACGAAGAGGAATTCCTTTCGCATAACGGTATGGAATGCTGTGAATGCGGCTGCTGCAGTTTCGTATGTCCTGCGAAAAGGCCGCTGACACAGACGATTAAATCTATGAGAAAAATGATGCTCGCCAAAAGGAGGTAATGCAATGAGTGATTTGATGAAAGTATCATCCAATCCCCATATCAGGTCAAAATCAACTACCAGCGGAATTATGCTGGCTGTTGTGATCGCACTGCTTCCGGCGGCGGGATTTGGAATCTATAATTTTGGAGTAGATGCACTGATTTTAATTCTGGTGACGGTTCTATCCACTGTTTTGACCGAATATATATTTGAGAAAATTCTACATAAAAAAATAACAATAGGAGACTATTCGGCTGTTGTGACAGGCCTGCTTCTGGCAATGAATCTGCCGCCTTCGGCACCCTGGTGGATAGGAGTGATTGGCGGTATCTTTGCAATCCTGGTAGTTAAAATGCTATTTGGAGGTATCGGACAGAACTTTATGAATCCGGCACTTGGAGCAAGATGTTTTCTGTTAATATCCTATACTTCAATCATGACCGATTTTAACTGTGACGCCTATACCGGTGCAACACCGCTTGCCGAACTCAAAAATGGAAAAGCAGTTGATATTCTAAATATGGTAATAGGTAAGACTGCAGGAACCATTGGAGAGACTTCAATGATAGCAATTGTTATTGGAGCCTGTATATTGATCATGCTGGGAATAATCGATCTCAGGATTCCCGGAAGTTATATAGTAACATTTATTATTTTTATTGGTATATTTGGCGGCCGTGGTTTTGATAGCGCATATATTTCAGCACACCTTGCAGGAGGCGGGCTTATGCTTGGAGCCTTCTTTATGGCGACGGATTATGTCACAAGACCGGTTACAATAAAGGGACAGTATGTGTATGGAATCATACTCGGAATACTGACCGGAATCTTCCGTATTTTCGGAGCATCGGCAGAGGGCGTTTCATATGCGATCATAATCGGTAATCTTCTGGTGCCGCTCATTGAGAAAGCAACTCTTCCTACAGCATTTGGGGAAGGAGGGGTAAGAGCATGAGAAATATGTTTAAAGATGCCGGAATATTGCTGGTGATTACAATTGTGGCAGGTCTTTTGCTTGGTCTTGTATATCAGATTACCAAAGAGCCGATTGCGATACAGAAGGAAAAGGCAAAGCAGGAAGCCTGCAAAGAGGTTTTTGCGGATGCATCTGAATTTGAAGAGTTAGAGACAGCTAACCCTAATGCTGCATCATGGGCGGAAGCAGGCTATGCCGGGGAGTCTATAGATGAGGTTATGGCAGCTAAAGACAGTTCGGGAAATGTACTTGGCTATGTCATTACTGTTACAACCAAAGAAGGCTACGGCGGAGATATTCGTTTTACCATAGGAATCAGGAATGACGGTCTTGTAAACGGAATTTCCATTCTGGATATATCCGAGACCGCCGGTCTTGGAATGAGGGCGGAAGAAGTGCTTAAGCCTCAGTTTTCAGATAAAAATATAGAAAAATTTGAATATACCAAATCCGGTGCATCTTCAGAATACCAGGTCGATGCAATTTCCGGAGCAACCATTACGACTAATGCAGTAGTAAACGGTGTAAATGCGGGACTTTACTATTTCCAGACTGAGTTGAAAGGAGGAAGCGGTAATGAATGATGTCAAAGAACGGCTGATTAACGGATTGATAAAAGAAAATCCTACCTTTGTATTGATGCTTGGTATGTGTCCGACGCTGGCAGTAACCACTTCCGCAATTAACGGTCTGGGAATGGGACTTACTACTATGGTAGTATTGGCACTTAGCAATGCGTTTATCTCCCTGCTTAGGAATAGCATTCCTGATAAGGTCAGGATACCTGCATTCATAGTTGTTATTGCATCCTTTGTGACAATGGCGGAGCTTCTTTTGGAAGGCTTCATACCAAGTTTGTATGATGCACTCGGAATCTATATTCCGCTCATAGTTGTAAACTGCATAATACTGGGACGTGCGGAAGCATATGCTTCTAAAAATAAAGTGATTGCTTCACTTTTTGACGGAATAGGAATGGGACTCGGCTTCTCATTTGCACTTACCTGTATCGGAGCAGTCCGGGAGCTTATCGGCGCAGGAACTTTGTTTGGATATGCAGTAATGCCTGACAGTTATGTTCCTTCCACGATTTTTATAATGGCTCCGGGAGCTTTCTTTGTACTTGCCGTACTTACGGCGATTCAGAACAAGGTTAAGATTGCCGGGGAAAAAAGAGGAAAAGATATGTCAAAGATTCAGTCAGGCTGTGGCAGTGACTGCCTGAATTGTAATGACACAGGATGTACGAAACGTATATATGATGAAAAAGAGGAGGGAAAAGCAAATGGTTAAGGAATTACTTATTATTTTGATTGGATCCTCTCTTGTGAGTAATGTAGTACTTAGTCAGTTCTTGGGGTTATGTCCGTTCCTTGGCGTATCAAAGAAAACCAAAACCGCAAGCGGTATGGGGGTTGCAGTTATCTTTGTTATTACGTTGGCATCAATAGTAGCAGGTGTTATTTATAAATATATACTGGAACCCTTTGATATTACCTACCTGCAAACGATAGTCTTTATTCTGGTCATTGCCGCACTGGTGCAGTTTGTGGAGATGTTCCTTAAAAAATATATTCCATCCCTGTATGAGTCGCTCGGAGTGTATCTGCCGCTTATTACAACCAACTGTGCAGTACTTGGCGTAGCGCTTACCAATGTACAGAAAAACTATGGTATACTTGAAGGCGTTGTAAACGGTTTTGCAACTGCGGTGGGTTTTACGATAGCAATTATTATTCTTGCAGGAATCAGGGAAAAGATGGTTTATAATGATATACCGGAATCTTTTAAGGGAATGCCGATAGTGCTGGTTACGGCCGGGCTTATGGCAATTGCGTTCTGCGGGTTCTCCGGATTGCTGTAATGATGGCAAAAGTCCGGGTATTGGAACCGGCTCAGAATAGTGTGAAAAGGAGAAATATATGGAGATAGCAGGAATTATGGTTGCAACGGCTGTAGTGGGAGGCGTTGGTCTCTTTGTCGGGCTGTTTTTGGGCGTTGCTGCGATTAATTTTAAGGTGGATGTAGATGAAAAGGAAGAGGCAGTGTTAGGTGTATTGCCGGGAAATAACTGCGGCGGCTGCGGTTATGCGGGCTGCTCCGGTCTGGCGGCGGCAATTGCTAAGGGAGAGGCTGCAGTCAACGCCTGTCCGGTAGGCGGTGAGAAGGTCGGAAAGCTGATTGCGGAGATTATGGGTGTAGAGGCCGGGGATAGTGTTAGGCAGGTCGCTTTCGTACAGTGTAAAGGCGACTGTGATAATACGACACTGGATTATGAATACTACGGAATCGAGGATTGCCGTATGCTTTCATTTGTTCCAAACGGCGGAGCAAAGTCGTGTAATTATGGTTGTCTCGGTTTTGGAAGCTGCGTAAAGGCCTGTCCTTTTGATGCTATTAATGTTGTTAACGGAGTAGCGGTAGTAGATAAGGAAAAATGCAAGGCCTGCGGTAAATGTGTTGCAGCCTGCCCTAAGAATTTAATAACACTTATTCCTTATGAAGCAAAGCATATGGTAGTCTGCAGCTCACATGATAAGGGGCCGGTTACTATGAAGGCCTGCCAGGTTGGCTGTATCGGCTGCCAGTTGTGTAAGAAAAACTGTCCGGCGGATGCAATTGTTATTGAAGATTTCAATGCCACGATTGATTATGAAAAGTGTACCGGCTGTGGACTATGCAAGGAGAAATGCCCGAAAAAAGCCATAATATAAGAAGGAGATGTGACCGTAATGCAAACAGTTAGACTTGGAAAAACAGAAATAGTAACCAACAAAAACGCATTCGGAGCGCTGCCGATTCAGAGAATATCGGCAGATGATGCAGTATATTTGTTAAAAAGAGCATTTTATAACGGAATAAAGTTTTATGATACTGCAAGGTGGTATACCGACAGTGAGTATAAGATTGGGCGCGCCTTTTATGGAATGCGGGACAAAATCATCATTGCTACCAAGACCGGTGCCAAAAATGTCGAAACTTTCTGGGAGGATTTAGAAACCAGCCTTGAGAATCTTAAGACAGATTATATAGATATATATCAGTTCCACAATATACCTTTTTGTCCCAGGCCGGGCGATGAAAGCGGGCTATATGATGCTATGCTTAAGGCCAAAGAGCAGGGAAAAATAAGACATATCGGAATAACCAACCACAGACTTTCAGTCGCAAATGAGGCAATAGACAGCGGACTTTATGAGACTTTGCAGTTCCCTTTCAGCTATCTGGCAACCGAGAAGGACATTGAACTGGTTAACAAGTGTAAGGAAAAGGACATGGGCTTTATAGCGATGAAAGCCTTATCAGGCGGACTCATAACCAATTCCGCAGCCGCTTATGCCTATCTTTCCCAGTATGACAATGTACTGCCGATTTGGGGTGTTCAGCGCGTAAATGAGTTGGACGAGTTCATTTCATATATTGAAAATCCTCCGGTCATGAATGAGGAGATTGCAGCAGTGATTGAGAAAGACAGGGAAGAACTGCTCGGAGATTTCTGTCGGGGCTGCGGATATTGTATGCCATGTCCGGTGGGAATTGAAATCAATAACTGCGCCAGAATGTCTCTGCTGCTTCGTCGTTCTCCATACAAAGACCGTCTTGGAAAATCAGGGCAGGAGGAAATGATGAAGATAGAGAACTGCCTCCATTGTAACCAGTGCAAGAGCAAGTGTCCATATGGTCTGGATACGCCGGCGCTGCTTCAGAAGAATCTGGAGGATTATAAGAATATACTTGCCGGTAAGGTGCAGATATAGATAATTGTCGGGTATACTAAAAAGGAATTGTATAAAGCCACTCAATAAAGGAGACCGTAATGGAGAATATAACAGAACTTGTTCGAAACAGAAGAAGTGTGAGGACCTTTGACGGAAGAGAAATCAGCGCAGAAGAGAAAGATAAACTGTGCGCATATATAAATAATATCGGCAACCCATACGAAATGCCGATAGAATTTAAACTTTTGGACGCGAAAAGCCAGGGGCTATCCAGCCCTGTAGTCAGCGGAACCAATCTTTACGTGGCGGCCAAGGCTAAACGTGTACCGCATATGGAAGAAGCATTTGGATATTCCTTTGAACTGCTTGTACTATATGCCTTGTCACTTGGTATTGGTACGGTCTGGATTGGGGGAACAATGGATCGAGGCTCATTTGAGCGTGCAATGTCTCTTGGAGAAGATGAAGTGATGCCTTGTGTAAGTCCGCTGGGTTATCCGGCCAAGAAAATGTCCATAAAGGAGGGTATGATGCGTAAAGCCATTAAGGCAGACAGCAGATTCCCCTTTGAATCACTGTTTTTCGATAGTACATTTGATAAGCCTTTGACCAAAGAGACGGCCGGCAAACTGGCAATGCCGCTCGAGATGGTTAGGTGGGCACCGTCGGCAGTCAATAAGCAGCCCTGGCGTGTTGTTGTAGATAAAAATGCCGCTCATTTCTATTTAAAGAGAAATAAAGGATTTATTAGTGATGCAGTGGGTGATATGCAGAAGATTGACTTAGGTATAGCACTTTGCCATTTCAACCTTGCCGCCGAGGAAACCGGATTGAGAGCCATCATGGATATCAATGATCCGGGAATTGTAACAGAGAGCGATATGGAATATATTGCATCCTATAAACTTACACAGTAAAACAATAACCTATAAGCGTTGATAATATGGAAGGAGTCATAAGAAGACAGAGTACGAATGCTTACAATCCACTGGAGTAATGCAGCTCATAATCATTCGTTATAAAAATCGCTTCAACTCCTTCCAGTTTTTCTACTAATTCCATTCCTTCATTCAGTCCCAGAACGAAACACGAAGTAGATAAAGCATCCCCTGTTACGGAAGAGTCAGATAGGATAGTAACTCCAAACAGGTTATTACTTATAGGATAGCCGGTAGATGTATCCAGGATGTGGTGATACAATGTATCATCCTGATAAAAATATCTTTCATAAACCCCCGACGAAACCAGGGAAGCATCTGAAACATCCAGACTGTCAATAATTGCGCCCTGTTCATCAAAAGGTCTTTGTATACCGAAATTAAAAGGTGTTCCATCCGGCTTAGACCCGACGGCCAGAAGATTACCACCAAGATTAATAATGGCACTTTTTACATCCTGCGATAAAAGATATTCCTTAATCCTATCGGCAATAAACCCCTTGGCAATAAATCCCAGACTAATACAAGCATCCGGATCTTTAAGCGTAACATTATTTTTATCTATCACCAGATTGTGATAATCCACATGCCTAAGTGACTCCTCAATACTTTCTAAATCAGGTACACGATCTGCCGCTATATCATTAGAACTTTCTCCATGAAAATCCCATAACTTACTAACACTCTCAACCGTAAAATCTATCCGTCCCTCTGTTAACTCACAATAGTAAAGTGCAGTCTTAATGAGCTCCAGCGTCTCATCAGACACAACCACAGCCGCTCCACCGCTATGATTAATATTCCAAATATCCGACCCCTCGACAGTAGCACTCAACATTTTCTCATACTTATCAGCCAATTCCATACATCCATCCAGACAATCCTCTTTCCCCGAATCATAAATCGTAACCTGAATAACAGTATCAAAATAAAACCCGTTTCGCGACACCGGTTCCCGCGAAACCCCGCACCCATCTATGAGCAGTAAACAGCACACTACTATACTAAATACCGTTAATTTTTTAACAAATACTGAAATTTTCTGCATATATATCCCCACTTGCATCGTAAGTTGTCAATCCATTTATTTCATGATAAAATAATGCATAGTAATTTAAAGGATTGCGTAAATAAGACTTTTATTTAAGTTTCTGGCTCCGTTCAAAGGATTGAGCATATAAACCTTTTCACGTATCTGTCGCCAGTACAGAGGATTGAGCAAATAGTAACTTTTCTTTGCGTCTCTGGCTCCGACAATGAGCAAAGAAAAGTT
>JAFLTH010000076.1 GCA_022510525.1 Lachnospiraceae bacterium
TAATCTGCAAAAATATCCTTTCTATACGATTTTACTAAATTTTTTACTTCTTGTCTACTTTCTTTTACAATTATTTTTCGTCCTGTCGTAAAAGATAGTACAGTATCCGGTGTTTCTTCAACAAGTTCAAGCAAGTCGGGGTTGACCAAAACTTTTACACCGTTGATTTTTGTTACTTCTATCATACCTCATATCACCCTCATTATATTCTATCACATAATTAAAAAAAGAGGAACCCAAAAGTTCCTCTTTCTTTAATTATTTATTAAAAATTATCGTTTCAGGTTAACAAGCTCTTCCAAAAGAGTATCGGAAACCGTGATAATACGGCTGTTTGCCTGGAAACCACGCTGAGTTGTGATCATATCTGTAAATTCCTGGGAAAGATCAACATTACTCATTTCCAGTACACCGGATGTCATATAATCACCGTCTGAAGTGATATCCTGACCCACACCATCGAACTCGCCGGAGTTCATGGTAGCCGAATAAAGGTTATCACCCTGTTTAGCAAGACCTGACGCATTGGCAAATTTTGCTACTGCAATCTGTCCAAGCACCTTGGTCATACTGTTGTCATAATATGCTGTGATAGTACCGTCCTGAGCGATTTCAATACCTGTCATCTTACCGTATTTTCTACCGGAACCGGTATTAAGTCCGTCATCGGCGCCGGATGTCAGGCTTGCTGTGGTAGTACCGCCGTTGTTGAAATTAACAAGGCTTGAAAAATCAATGGTAACATCCGTAAAATGTGTAAGTGAAATCGTTTCACCACGTCTGGATGTAGCGCTTAAGTTAAAATCAAGAACAGCGGAGTCGTTGTCCTGTGAGCCGATATATTCGAAAGTACCGTTATCGGTATTAAATGTAAGTCTGTTACCGACATAGGTAAATTTCTTGGTAATTTGAGCCTGGCCGTCAGGAGCGGTAAACACAATCGCATATTGGGTATCGTCAGTATTGCTCAGTCCGTATGCCTCTAACGGGTCATCAATTTTCTCTCCAATAAAGTAGTTATTAGCCTTATCATATTTTCCGGCCTTGGTTGCGGTGAAACTCTGCTCAAATTCCATCTCAATGGAACCGTCAGCATTAACCGTAACACTTTGAACTTTTACATCCTTGAATGATCTCTGCAGTGCCTCTGTCCATGCATCAATGCCGGAGTTATCGGCACCATCTGCGGACGAATATTCCGCAGAATTAGGCAGATAAACGGGTTTACCATCCTTATCCTTGCCGCCGCCATACCAATAGTATTTAATTACGGTTTCCTCATTTTCATCCTTTTCCTCAACAGCAGTATATATAAGGTTAAAGTTTTCCGCCTGCAGCTCAGACTTGGACAATTTAATCTTTCCGGTTACTTTTACCGAATCGCCTACTGCAATCTCTTTACCATCATCAAGAACAATCTCAATCGATGACTTATCGGCAGCATTGACAAGCTGATTGCTTGCATAATCCTTAAGTATATTTCCCGGATAATATTTCATAGAATAGCTAGGCTCAACAGGTGGGGATTTCGTTGGATCACCCGGATCATAGGTAGCCGTATCCAGTAACTGGTACAGACTTGTAGTAGTAATCTCATCCGTACTACCAAAGGTAGCAATTTCACTGATACTGCTAAGATTATATACGTCAACAAGAGACACTCCGTCCGAATTAAGAATATCATCAAGCTGTACGTAGTACTGACCGTCAGAACCCAGTGAGTGAATACTGAACTTAGCCGTATACGCATAACCTTCACCGTCAAATACGGTAAGAGTCATGATCTTACCTCCGGGACTGCTGAGTGCGGTGTCCATTTTATCAACAATTCCACTGGCATAAGCTCTTGTAGTAGATTCCGGAGGATACTCCAAATTATTGCTGTTCATAACTCTGAGTGCGGATACCGTATCGGAAATAATCTCTCCGGTCTGCGGGTCTACCTGCCATCCCATAACGGTGTAACCTGTAGATGACATAACCAGATTTCCGGCACCGTCAATCGTAAATGAACCGTCTCTTGTAAAGAAGTTCTCGGAACCGTTGCTTACTATAAAGAATGATTCCCCGGTAATCATAATATCGAACGGGTTGTTTGTAGACTGTGCGGAACCCTGCTGTGTGATTGCAGTTGAGATAGCTCCGGTCTTGGCACCGAGACCTATCTGTCTTGCATTGATACCGCCTCTTCCGGTTGCGGCATTGGCTCCGGAAGCCGCCTGTGTTGTCTGATACAGCAAATCACTGAATACCATGGACTGTGATTTATAAGCTGTTGTGTTAACGTTTGCAATATTATTACCAATAACATCCATTCTTGTCTGGTGTGTTCTAAGACCTGCAACACCAGAGAACAATGATCTCATCATAATGAATGACCTCCTTGTTTATAAATATGCCGTATCGTTCCTTCTGTCAGTCGGGAACGTAAGCCTCCATAAGGTCCGGCTAAATAATTACGGCTCCATCAATGTTAGTGAATACATTTTCGTCTGAATCCGTCTGGTCCATAGCGGTTATCACTGTCTGATTCGGTACGTTTACAATAAACGCAAGTGAATCTACAATGACCAGAGACTCGTTAATCCCTTTGGCTCCGGCTCTTGCCATACCCAGATTCAGGCGCTCAACCTGTTCCTTGGATAGTTCGATATTTCTGTCTGCCAGCCTGTTTGCCGCATGTTTTGAAAACTTAACTTCACTGATTTCAGGTTTTATAGTCTTCTGAGACAAAATATCCTGGAAACTCAGTACGCTATTTTTAGAAACATCGTTTTTAACCTGCCGGTTTTGGTTAAGGTATTGATCCTGCAGCTGCTCCAAGGAAAGGAATCCGTTATTTTGAATCTTCATATCCTTCTCCTCCTTGAGATTACTGTGTATCCTTACACTTAAGCTTCATCATCCGCATCGGATTCTCCATCCGTATCCGGTGTTTCCTTATCCTTACTACCCTGCTCATAAGCCAGTGTGATTTCTCTCATCCTTTCAACCAGCTTCTTGAGACCGCTTACATAATCATCCGAAATGAACTTCTTCTCATAATCGGACATATTCTCATAAATCTCATTCAGCTTCTCAACCGCTTCCTTATCATCTATGGTAAGAAGTGCCGGTATAGGAAGTTTATTATATGCATTGAGGAAATCTCCCGCTTTCTTATAAGCATCCAGATAAGCCGGATCTGCTACGGTGTTAAGGTCATCCATCGAATACAACTCACCGTTGATTGAAAGATACGCCTTGTTGTTCTCATAAACAACATAGTCTACATTTCCCTGTACCAAAACCGTTCTTCCTGAAGCATCGGTTACTTCCATAAGTACTGTCTGACCTACCAGACCTGAAGCTCTTGCAAGTTCCAAAGATGCACTCATATTCTGCATCTGCTCTAATTCTGAGAATGTTGCATACTGTGAAATATACTCGGTATTGGAAGTTGGCTCCAACGGATCCTGATATTTCATCTGTGCTACCAGAAGCTGTAAAAACTGATCCTTATCTACTGTGGAATTGCTCTTCTTGACAGATTCATGTGCAAGAGATGCTGCTGAATTAGATTGAACAATTTTTCCGTCTTCTACTTGTGCTACTGCCATATAATCTCTCCTTTCACAAAATAACGTTTGTTACTTAATTATGCTGTGTAATCAACCGAATTGCCGTGCAATGCCATCATCTCTGCCGCAAGTTTTTCGGAATCATCCATATCTTCCGGAAGATCATCCAGATCAAGTTCATCTAAGTTAATGTTCCTGCGTGATTTTTTACCATTTTCCGCGTTTTCCTGCTTACCTTCTTCATCGCCGGCAAAACTGTGGTCGAAACGATAATTTCCTACAGTAACCTCTACTTCGTCTACCTTAATCCCCTGCTCTTCAAACTGTTCTTTGAGCTGTACAAGCTGGCTTTCAATTGCTGCCTTAACGGTTTCATTCTGTGCTACGAACTGAGCTGTTAACATGCCTTCCTTAGCTGCAATCTGTACATGTACATTACCAAGGCTGGCCGGATGTAAGTGCATTTCCAGTTCCTGAACATCACCCTTAAGATTGATTTTCAAGGATTCCATAATCTGATTCATGATATCCTCTGTGCTGACATAACGTTCTAATACAGGCTGCTGTGGAATTTCATTAAAATTCGGCTGTTCTATCGGATTCTGTGTCACAAAGTTTCCTGCTGTATGAGCATTACCTTTGTTATCCTCCTTATCTTCACCAAATAAATTCCTCTCCTGAGATTTGTTTTCAGGTTTAGTCTGCGTTTCGGTTGTTGCCTGCACCTGTTCTTTAGAGGTCTGCTCTCCGCTCACATCGTCAACTTTGACTTTGACTTCAACAGTCTCACCGTCTTTGTGTACCATTACCGAATAATCCTTCATACCCTCAAGATTAACCTCAGGTTCATCATCAGAGAGTTCGGGAATTTCTTCCATAACGTTTTCTTCCTCAAGTGCCTTCTCCACTATCACCATATCGGCAATCAGTGTATTAAGCTCTTCCTCGGTAAGTCCCAACTCTGTCTGTAAGTCTGCAAGTTCTGTTTCGATCATCTCGAACATGTTCTGAAGATGTCCGTAAAGTTCACCATCAGTTATGATGGACAGATTATCTTCATTACCGCTAAGTGTAATAAGCAGCTGCTTCATATTCTCGGGATCAAAAAGCTGTACTGCGGTGAGTCCAAGAATTTCCATTGCTTTAATAACTTCATCAATGTCAACTCCCATCTCATTCGCAACCTCTTCAACCAGTTTCTCACCGGTTTCGTTTACCGCATCCTTCTCTTTGTCAGAGACCTCTTTGTCAGAGACTTCTTTGTCCGAAGTGGTTTGGTCGGCAACCGTCTTGTCAGAGTCTTCTTTAGCGGTACTGTCAGCCGCACCGTCAGTTTCCTTGGATTTCTGGAGTGACTGTGTTTCATTGCTTTTCAGTCCTGCTTTGTCAGAAGAACCCGAAACTCCGATATCAGCTGACATAGCTTTGCTATCCGCTGCTACCGAAAGCTTTGATGCCTGATCATTCACCTTGGTATCTGCCACAGAACTCACTCTGCTCATGACCATGTCGAAAGTATCTTTCATCATTTCGCCCTGACGGTCACTTAAGGCAGTGCGGGCATCCGATGCAGACGGCATCTGATTCACGATGTTTGCAAGCACATTTAAATTGTTGTTTACAGGTATGCTTGACATCTACCTTCCTCCTTCCTTTAGTTTTCAAGGTTCTATGCCGCGGCGGGAATTATCACCGCCCACCGGCATTTATATATACAGCGTGCTGCCACGCGATATATCTATTTTATATATCGGAATAAATCCAAAATTATTTATAACCTGCGAATAGGATTGGATAAATACTCAGTCACCTTTGCGCCTCTGGCTCCGACAATAAGCAAAGGGGACTTAGTATTTATCCAATCCGGCTTATCGGTTAAATCAATCCGGATCCATAATACGTGTTAGTCTTGCCGCAAACTCGGCATCCATAGCTGCCATAATATTACCTCGCGTCTCCGGTCCCAACTGCTGAAGAATCTTGGCGGCGAGGCCCATATCACCTGTAAGTTCCTGCAGAATGGCTGCGGCACTGGCGGGTTCCATCTCTGCGAATGCCTGTGCATAATCGGTAAGCTCGGCATCCACCTGACCCTGCTGAACTACCTGTTTATATAAATATTCCGCAGTGGTTGGGTCTATGAGTTCATAGTATTTCTGATACTCTTCGGCACCCGGACCATTTTCGGCATATACTACTTCTTCATAAAACTCGGTTTTGATTCTTTCAAATTCCACCTGAGCATCCTCAAAGGTTCTGAGTCTCTCGACTTCAGCCCTAAGTTCATCGATTTCTTCCGAACTCATATTACTTGAAGACTGTGCCCGCTCAAGCTCCAGTTCCAGTTCTTTTATGTAATCAACCGCCTGACGGAGACTGGTGTAACCGCCGTATGATTCCGTATCATCTGTAGATACAACACTCTCTGCCGGAAGGATTTTGTTAACTACCGGCACATCTTTAAGTACAGGGGCCAGAACATTGGAGCCGAAGCCGCCTACATCAAGCTTAATAAGAAGACAAAGTATGGCAACCCAGATTATAACAATAACAAGTGTTACTAAAAAGACTGATACACCACCGGCCTCTTCATCCAGTTCAGCTTCCTGTGCGGAAATTTCCTTTGCACGTTTTTTAGCTTCCTTTTTCTGTTCCTTCTGTTCATTTTTTATTTTTTTACGCTCTTCTTTGAGTCGTTTTTTCTCTGCTTCAGTATCTACAACACTGTTAACCATATCTGCCATTGTAGCATCCTATCCTCTCTTTTGACCATAGGTATAACTTGTAAGCTCATCCACTTCCTTGCTCTCTTTGGAATTCTCCTCATGAACAAACTGGTCAAAGGCTTTCTCACGCAGCTTTTCCTGCATCTTGCGTTCCTTCATTACTTCTTCGAGTTTTGCTCTTGCTTCTTCAACCCTAAGTTCGGCTTTACGCACATTGTCCTTTTGGGTTTCTATGTATTCCTCCATGCGTGCTATCGCATATTCATTATCCCGCAGGCTCCGCACATTGAGGGAATCAAGTCTTAAGCGCCGGCCTTCTTCCAGATAGTATTTTTTTCTTTTAAAAAGACGTTCCAGCCGTTCCTCTTCTTCATTGAGTCTTTGCTGTGCCTGCCCAAGTTCCATCTTGGCCTGAGTTTCCAACTGGTTCTTGATATTCAGGATGCTCTGCATCCTGTATATGAACTTTGCCATGTGCTTTCAGCCCTTTTATTCTTCAAATAATGCTTTCAGCATATCCAATTCTTCTTCATAATCGAATTTGCTTTCAGTCTCCTGCATAAGAAAATCATTTACGGCATCTATTTTTTCTATTGCATAATCAATATTCGGGTTACTGCCTTGTTTATAGGCACCGATATTGATAAGATCTTCCGCTTCATTATAGGTTGCAAGCACATTCTTAAGCTTGCCTGCAACAACCTTGTGGTCGTTAGGTACTATCTGGCTCATACAACGTGAAATACTCTGTAGTACATCTATAGCCGGATAATGGTTTTTATGAGCAAGTTTACGGTCTAACATAATATGACCGTCCAAAATACTTCGTGCCGTATCGGTAATGGGTTCGTTAAAATCATCACCGTCTACCAAAACCGTATAAAGTCCGGTAATCGAGCCTTTATCAGAGCGTCCTGCCCTCTCTAAAAGTTTGGGCATCTCTGAATATACACTGGGTGGATAACCTCTGGATACCGGAGGTTCACCGCTTGCCAAGCCGATTTCCCTCTGTGCCATAGAAAAACGGGTCAGGGAATCCATCATCAAAAGAACATCTTTGCCCTGATCTCTAAAAAATTCCGCAATAGCGGTTGCTGTCTGTGCGGCTTTCTTTCTTTCCATAGCAGGTTTATCCGATGTTGAGACCACTACTACCGAGCGTTTCATACCCTCGGGTCCCAAATCTCTTTCTATGAATTCTCTTACTTCCCTGCCGCGCTCTCCAATCAAAGCTATAACATTGATATCCGCCTTGGTATTACGGGCAAACATACCCATCAGAGTGGATTTTCCAACTCCGGAACCGGCAAAAATACCTATTCTCTGTCCTTTACCTATGGTCATAAGACCATCTACCGCCTTGACTCCAAGCGGAAGGACTTCATCTATAATCTCTCTTGACATAGCATCCGGAGGCGCTGCCTCCATAGGATAGTTAAGAGCGGAATCGTCCATAACCAGCTCATCACACCTGCCAAGTCCGTCAAGCACCTTTCCAAGCAGTTCATTCCCTACCTGAACGGAGAGGAGTTTGTTCATATTTTCCACTACGCAGCCGCTTCCGATGCCTTCGGTCTTCTCATAAGGCATAAGCAGGGTCTTGCGCTCTTTAAAACCTACAACCTCGGACATAATAGGCGGCAGCTCTTTATCCGCCGGATATATCATACACATATCTCCGAGTCTGGCCTCAGGTCCGGCGGATTCGATAGTCAGACCGACCACATTCTCCACACGTCCCATGCTTTTAAAAAATGTATTATCTTTAAGAGTACTGTATTTTGCAAAATCTATCATAAAATAACACCTGATATCTATTTAGTGAATGACAACAGCCTAAGCTTCTTGGTCAATTCTTCAAGCTGTGTTCCTATACCGCAGTCAAAAATCCCGCCGTCCGTCTCTATCATACACTCATTCTTTCGAAGGGTAATATCCTCTATGACCTCTACAACACCCCTGCCGCTTACGGCATGCTCTGTCAGTTCTTTTTTCTGTCCATTGACATACTCATAATCATCTTGGGATACATGTACTATAAAGGTATTACTGCTATCGATTCTTCTTAAGGTAGAATCAATCAGATATACCAAAACTTCTTTTTCATTATCCAAACCTATGTTAAATATATGCTGATATATAGCTGTAATCGTTTCAACAAAACGAGGTTCCAGCTCATCTATAAGCGCATCATATTCGGCCTGCATTCTTCGGCGCTCTTCATCCAGTTCACGCTTCATCTTATCAGCTTCACTCTGCGCCATCTGGAGTCCTTCGGAATAGCCTGTTTTCCTGCCCTCATCCAATGCCTCTTTTCTTTGGGCATCAATTTCGGCTCTGGCTATGCTCTTAATCTGCTCAACTTCTTCTCTCGCAGCTTCCAGTTCAGCATCTATCTGTGCTCTGATTTCTTCAAGAGTCGGTCCCTCAGGTTCTTTTTCTTCCTGCGCTTTAAGTACATTTCCGCTTTCAGCGTCTTCATCATATTCGAGAGTATCAATCCTCTCGGCACCGAGACCTCCCGTAAATCCATCCTCACCGGCTTCGGTATCGGATGCAGCCGCACGCTTTCTCCTGGCAGCCTCCTGTTCTTCTATTTTCCGGGCAATACGCTCATTGCTGTCAATAACACATTTTTCTTCATCATGCACGATTACCCAGCCTGATTTATAAATACTTCCGTTATACAATTATCTCGTCACCTCCACCTCTGGAGATAACAATTTCTGCAGAGTCTTCCAGTTTCCTGATTATATTAACAATCTTCTGCTGTGCCTCTTCAACATCCTTCATACGAACAGGACCCATAAATTCCATATCTTCCTTGATCATAACGGCAAGACGCTTGGAGAGGTTGTTGAATATAGCATTCTGAACTTCCTCATTGGAACCTTTAAGTGCAATAGCAAGGTCACTGTTATCTACATCACGAAGCACACGCTGAATAGCTCTGTCGTCGAGAAGAAGGATATCTTCGAATACGAACATCTTCTTCCTGATTTCATCAGCAAGCTCGGGTTCTTCGATTTCCATGGTCTCCATAATATGTTTCTCGGTACCACGGTCCACTGTATTCAAAATTTCTACAACCGCATCGACACCGCCGATAATGGTGTAGTCCTGATTTACTAAAGATGCCAGCTTGGATTCCAAAACCTTTTCCACCTCTTTGATAATATCCGGACTGGTTCTGTCCATCATTGCAATACGTTTGGCAACATCCGCCTGTCTGTCAGGCGCAAGTGCCGAAATAATAAGCGCCGACTGTGCAGGGGACAAATAAGATAATATAAGTGCAATGGTCTGAGGATGCTCATCCTGTATAAAGTTAAGCAGCTGTGAAGGGTCGGTTTTTCGTACAAATTCAAACGGTTTAACCTGCAGAGATGCTGTAAGTTTACCGATAACATCCTTCGCTTTATCCTCACCAAAGGATTTCTCAAGAAGTTCTTTGGCATAATTGATACCACCCTCTGCGATATACTGCTGCGCCAGACATACCTGATAAAACTCCTCTATTACTTCCTCTTTCATCTGTGGAGTAATAGTCCTTGTATTTGCAATTTCCAAGGTCAGTTCTTCTATTTCATCGTCCTTCAAATGTTTAAAGATAGTCGCTGACTTTTCCGGTCCTAATACGATCAGCAGTACAGCCGCTTTCTGTACCCCGGTAAGTTTCTCCCCACTTTCTTTACTCATTGGAATTTACCCCCAGTCCTCATTCAACCAGTTACGCAGCAGACTTGCCGCCGCTTCCGGATTTTCCTGTACAAATTTACTGATAAGCTTTGTAGTCTCATTCTCTTCTTCCATAGAAATGCTTTCAAGGGCATTCGGAGTAGACTGCAGCAGGTTCTCCACTGAAAGTTCCTCCTCTTCCTCTTCCTGTTTCTCGCCACGCATACTTCTGAGAACAACAAATGCAAGTAATGCCAGAATAATAATGATCAGAATAATCTGAGCAATATCGGTAATAGTAATGCCTGAACCCTCATCGTCCAGGAATAAATTTTCGCTGTAAGCGACAATTGCAATATTATTGGTATTAATACCCGTTGCCTTAGAAACTACTTCAAAATAGTCCTCATCAACTTCTAATTTACTTCTCTCCTGATTGGCAAGTTTGTACTCATCCCATGTTATGCCGTCTAAGAGTCCCTGAGTACGGACATCTTCCTCACGCACAACATCATACCGGATCATTGCAACCGAAAGTGAGGACTGACTGTAGTTTATCAGTCCCGGAGGGGTATCTTTGGATATAATCTCCTCATCCGGCAGATAATCGGTAGATCGCTCTGTCACCGTTGATTTCGACTTATTATTATCCTCAATCACATATGAAGTGTCATTATCATTGGAATCGGTACCGGGTATTCCGCCGATACCGCTTTCATTCTCTGAATTATATTCATCCTCATGAGCCTTCATACCTTCTTCCCGGCCTTCCGGTGCGGAATAGGTATGCGTTGTAGAGGAAGTTGTGGAAAAGTCCAGCACAAGGTTGGTTGCAACCTCTATGCTGTCAAACTCGTTGGTTCCCTTAAGTACCTGCTTAACTTCACTTATAACCAGTTTCTCTGCCTCGGACTTAACAGAAAGCTGGGCATTGGCAGTTCCGGAAGCCGAATAGTCATCATCACCCGAGAAAAGCATGTTGCCTTCAGAATCCATGATTACCACATTTCTGGTTGTGGCATTGCCGATACCCGTTGCTATGGCACGAGCCACCGATGCGGCAGTCTCGGAAGTCATCTCGCCGTTAAGAACAAGCACTACTGTAGCACCTGATTCTTTACCTTCATCTAAAAGTGTTCCGGTATTCTCCGGAATATCCAGTGTTACGGTTGCACGTTTAACTACTTCAAGAGGCTCCAATACATTGTCTTCTATGTATTTCTCCAAATACAGTTTATACTGTCTCTGCTTATCGGACTCGGTTGTAGCAAAACCTCCGTTTGTCACATTGTCAAGACTGTAACCTTCCGTCCTGATGCTGTTGGAGCCAAGCAGAAGAATTGCGTCGGACTGCTGTGATTTAAGAATCCTGAATTCCAGTCCGTCATCGGAAATCTCATACTTAAGTTCTTCGCCATCAAGCAAATCCTTTATATCTGCTGCCTGTGTAGTGTCCTCACAATGCTTAAGAAGAACATACTCCGGCTTGTTAAGGACAGCGAGGAGAATTGCAATCGCCAGTACAACAGCAGAAACCAGCATAACGATAATAGTCTTCTGCTTAGCTGTAAAGCGGTTCCACCACTCTAATATTCGATTACCTAACTCTCTTAATTTCTCTAACAATTTATCCACGGTTACCATTTCTCCTTAAGTAATTCTGGCATTTAACTTAAATCTGCATCTGCATAAGTTCTTTGTATGCCTCAAGAAGTTTGTCCCTGATAGCTACGGTATACTGCAGAGCGGTTGATGCCTTCATTAAGGCAATAGTCAAATCATGGGTATTCTCGGTTTCACCGAGCGCCCATTTAATCTCTTCATTTTCCGCATCGGAAAGATAACTGTTCGTCGTATTGATATTATCAAGAGCAGTTCCCAAAAAATCGTTAAAACTTTTATCAACATATGTATCCGGTTTATTGGTGGGCGCAACTTTTGCTGCCTCCTTAACCGCACCGGAAGAAATATTCTGTAATGCCGTAATATCCAAAGCCATTGCGCTTTTCCTCCAAAATCATCGTATTTATTAGCCGTTGAGCATATCCAGACCCTTGGTTGCAATACTCTTGCTTGCGGTAAATGCCGTTGAGTTTGCTTCATAAGCACGGCTTGCATCAATAAGGTTCGTCATTTCGGTTATGGTGTTGACATTGGGATAGGTCACATAACCGTTCTCATCTGCGTCCGGATGTGAAGGATCATAAACCATATTCATCTCTGTCCATTGATCCTCATATACACCACTGACTTTAACACCTGTTCCCGAATAGCGGTCTCTTGCCGCTTTTAGTACGTGACGGAAAGGTGTTTGTGAATTCTTCTCTTCAAAAACGACAACCTGCCTGCGGTACGGCGTACCGTCCTGTGTTCTTGTCGTATTGGTATTCGCAATATTTTCCGATATTATGTCCATACGGAAACGCTCCGCTGTCATACCGGAAGCATTAATATCAAAAGCTGTAAACAATCCCATAACTTATTCTCCCCTCACTCTATTTCATAACTGCCTGCAGATTCTTAAATTCCTGACCGATACTCATAACCAGACCCTGATATGTAATCTGGTTCTTGGCAAGATATACACCCTCAGTATCAATATCAACATTGTTACCGTCCAGACGATAGGAAAATCCCGCATAATCTGTATAGCAGATAGGATTCAGACGGCTTGTCTTGATATTAGACACTCTGGCATCCATAGAAGTATATCTTGAATTCTTCAGTGCATGGGCAAGCTGCGACTCAAAGTCCACATCCTGTCTCTTATAGCCCGGAGTATCCACATTCGATATATTATTGCTGATTGCATCGTTCCTAAGCCACGACGCATCAGCCGCCTTATCGAGCACATTTACATAATCAAATACGTTTGTGTTTATTAATGAACTCATATGACCACACCCCATCCATTTTAATAAAGTCTATTTAACATTATAAAATTATTTATTAAAAATTACAATAGATTAGCTAAAAAAAATCTAAACTTGTACGACAAAAAATTTGTAAAGCAGGAAAATAAAGGAAAAAGACGAAAAAAAGAATTTATAAATGCACAATCGCATTTTATAAATCCTTTTATAATCTACCAATCCATTGTCAGTATGCTGTTACTCTTACAGTTTATTAAATATCTTGTGTTATTTTATTGAAGTTCTTTCAATTTCTCCACTTCCTCGAATACAACATCATTGAGGACCTTGATATAAGTCCCTTTCATACCTGATGAGCGGGATTCTATAACTCCGGCGCTCTCAAATTTACGCAGGGCGTTCACTATAACTGAACGTGTAATTCCCACCTTATCGGCAATCTTACTTGCAACCAGAATACCTTCCATGCCTCCCAGTTCATCAAATATATGCGTAATTGCTTCCATCTCCGAAAAAGAAAGCGTGCTTATTGCCGATTTGACTACTGCAATCTTGCGATTCTCTTCAGCACTTTCCTCATTGACGGCACGAAGCATCTCAAGTCCAACCACAGTAGTTCCGTATTCACAGAGTATGATATCGTCAATATCATACTGCTCATCACATTTATAAATAAAAAGTGTGCCAAGTCTTTCACCTGAAATCTCAATAGGTGTTATTAATGCCTGAAACCTTTTTATATCATTGTTTTCAAAGCCCAGGGTCTCCAGATTCACATTCTCTTTGGTAGAAAGCACCCCAAGCAGTCTCTCATTGAGCATACCGTCTATAAAACCGCCGACATGATCCACAATCAGCTCGGTCAGTGATTCCAAACCACTTAATTCACCGATTCCCAGCACTTTACCTTTCTTACTGATAACCAGAACATTGGATGCCAGAATGTCCTTTAAAACATCACAGATATCATTGAATACAACCTTGCCTGAATTATTGTTATGCAAAAGTTTCCCTATTTTTCTGGTCTTATCTAATAATTGTACGCCACCCATAATTGACGATCGCCTCTCAAAAAGAAAATGCAATTTGTGCTTTAAAAATCACAACCTTATTATACTTAATAATTCAAAAATTGTAAAGATATTTACTAATTTTCATAATAATTTTGTGACAACTCTAATGCCTTTAAGCTTCTGCGGGCTTTTTCCCGGCATTCTCTACGTATCCGCAGTTTTGCTCGGAACATACCAGTTTATTTCCTTTTTGAAGCATAATCTCACCGCATCTTGGACATTTCTTATCCACCGGTCTTTGCCATACCATAAAATCACATTGCGGATTATCTATACAACCGTAGTACATTCTTCCCTTTTTGGTCTTCTTAAGCACTATATCCTTGCCGCATTTGGGACAATCAACCCCGATTTTTTCAAAGTAAGGTTTGGTATTGCGGCATTCCGGGAAGCCCGGACAGGCTAAAAATCTGCCATGAGTACCGTATTTGATGACCATCTGCCTTCCACAGACCTCACAGATTTCATCGGATACCTCGTCTGCAATCTCCACCTTTTCAAGATCCTGCTCAGCCTTGTTCACAGCATCCGCCAGATCGGGATAAAAATTGGATATTACA
This sequence comes from Lachnospiraceae bacterium, assembly GCA_022510525.1. GTDB lineage: Bacteria > Bacillota > Clostridia > Lachnospirales > Lachnospiraceae > UBA3282. Next base: position 14,471 of record JAFLTH010000076.1, read on the forward strand.
GTCTTCCATTTGACGTTACCGTCCGCAACACCGTCCAAAAGCGCCTCCATCGTGGCGGTAAAGTTCACATCCACTATTGACGGAAAAGCTTCTTTCATAATTTTATTGACAATTTCACCAAGCTCCGTAACGTAGAGATTCTTATTTTCCTTAACTATATAACGTCTGGCAAGAATCGTCGTAATGGTGGGAGCATAAGTACTCGGCCTGCCGATTCCCAATTCCTCGAGTGCGCGCACAAGCGAAGCCTCGGTATAATGCGGTGCCGGCTGGGTAAAATGCTGCTTTTCCTCAAACGAATCGAACTTCAGTTTGGTATCTTTATCAATTCCCTTTATAAGGGTATTGTTTTCTTCTTTTTCATCATCATCGGTATATACACTTAAGAAACCGTCAAACTTAAGTCTCGATGCCGCCACCGTGAAGCGCTGCATTTCCGCATCAATTTTTACCGAGGTAGTCTCATATATGGCAGCCGCCATCCTGCTTGCGGTAAAACGCTTCCATATGAGCTGGTAAAGTCTGAACTGGTCCCTGGACAAAGAATCCTTAAGCACTGCCGGAGTCAGACTTATATCCGTAGGACGGATTGCCTCATGGGCATCCTGAATCTTCTGAGAGCTTTTCTTGTCATTCTCAACCGTAACTGCATAATCCTTACCGTAATTATCTATTATATATTCATTGGCCATCCTCTGGGCCTCATCTGAGATTCTGGTCGAATCCGTACGCAGATAGGTAATAATGCCGACGGTTCCGTTACCCTTGATATCAATTCCCTCATACATCTGCTGGGCTATACGCATAGTCTTCTGTGTGGAAAAATTCAAGGTCTTGCTGGCTTCCTGCTGAAGTGTTGATGTGGTGAAAGGAAGCGGAGCCTTTTTCACACGCTCACCGTTTTTAACATCGGAAACCTTATACTCGGCATTCTCCAGTGTCTTCTTTATTATATTCAGTTCTTCCCTGGAGGAAATTTCCTTTTTCTCTTTGGTCGTTCCATAATACTTGGCAATCAAAGGCTTCTTCTCTCCCGGAATCTTAAATGCCGCATCAAGCGTCCAGTATTCTTCAGGGATAAAAGCATTGATTTCCTCCTCCCTGTCACAGATGATACGAAGAGCCACAGACTGAACACGCCCTGCACTCAAGCCGCGTTTTACTTTGGCCCAGAGCAGCGGAGATATCTTATATCCCACCATACGATCCAGACAGCGTCTTGCCTGCTGTGCGTCCACCAGACCCATATCAAGTTCTCTGGCATTTTTAAAAGATTCCTTGACTGCACTCTTGGTGATTTCATTAAAAGTTATTCTGTATACTTTCTTGCCCTCCAGCTTCAGTGCATACATAAGATGCCACGAGATAGCTTCCCCCTCACGGTCAGGGTCGGTTGCAAGATATATCTTGTCAGCCTTTTTTACTTCCTTGCGAAGTGAGGCAAGCAGGTCGCCTTTTCCTCTTATGGTAATGTATTTGGGTTCAAAATCATTATTAACGTCTATACCAAGCTGACTCTTGGGCAAGTCACGCACATGACCGTTGCTTGCGATAACTTCATAATTTGTCCCCAAAAACTTCTTAATAGTCTTTACCTTCGCGGGTGACTCAACAATTACCAAATTTTTTGCCATAGCTATTCCCCTATCTTGTATAAATATATACAAAGCCTTCAACGTGAATCACTATACACCATATTTTGAATTGTTGCAAGGGAAAATTCGTACAAAATATAAAAATTGAAATTTGTGGCTGAGACGGATGGAGAGGCGTCGGAGCCGGG
>JAFLTH010000077.1 GCA_022510525.1 Lachnospiraceae bacterium
AACCCGCGGCCTCGACCTTGGCAAGGTCGCGCTCCACCAACTGAGCCACTCGCGCATATCACTCATCCGCTTTTCACTCGGACAAGTAATAGCATACTACACTTATTTTACTTTGTCAATGATAAAAAATATTTTTTAAATAATTTCAAATCAACCCTATTCCAGTTTGTCGGCATACTTGATACGATATATTCTTCTGAGCGACTCGTCTATTCTTTCTTCCGAAATCCTTCCTTCACGCACTGCCGTCAATACTGCATTATATGCCGCCCCAAAATTCTCCGGCATCAAAAGCATATCCGCTCCGGCTGTAATGGCATTAACAGCCGCTTCCTCAGAAGTATAATAATTGGTAATGGCACCCATATTCAGTGCATCTGTAACAACAATGCCCTCATATCCCAAGTCGGTACGAAGCACATCGGTAATCATAGTTCTCGATAAAGAGCTTGGCAGACCATCCATATCAATCGAAGATGCGGTAACGTGGCTTACCATAATAAAGTCAGCCCCGGCTTCAATACCTTTTTGGAAAGGAATAAACTCCTCACTTTTCATTTCATCCAAAGTCCTGGTAATCTCCACTCTTCCATTATGTGTATCTCCGTTCGCAGAGCCTATACCCGGAAAATGTTTAAGACAGGCGCTGACAGATGTTCCCTCCAGACCTGCTACCAGATTGGCAACCATATCGGCACAGAGTTCAGGATCCCTGCCAAAAGATCTGGTTCCAAGCAGCGATGCACCGGCACCCGTTGCAACATCTGCAACAGGAGCAAAATCCAGATTGAAACCAAGCCTGCTTAAGTAATTCCCTATGGTGGCTCCTGCTTCATATGCCGTGGAGTCATCACCCACCTCTCCTATCGTCTGCATATCATCCACCTGTACCACTTCAATGGCACTGTTAGCCACACGGCTTACCGAGCCGCCCTCTTCATCTACTGCAAGAAAAATGGGATATTTGCTCATTGAAACGGTATTGGAAAGCATCTGAGACAGCTGGTCATCGTCTATTATATTATTATCAAAGTATACCAGTCCGCCCACTGCATAATTATTTAACGCTTCCTGTGTACTGTCGCCTGCCTGCACTGCGGTCCTTACTCCGGTAAGAGCCTCCGGCGTAATTATAAACAGTCCCGCCACTTTATCTTCAAGCGGCATTACCGCAATACAATTATTTACAATCTCTTCGAGCTGTTCATCCAAAGTATTTTCCTCTATTTCAGGCGGTGCCTCAACAATTATATCATCAGGTTTATTATCAGATTTATCATCAACTTTAATATCCTGTTCCGGAGTCTGATCAACAAGCTGCTCATTCTTCTTATTATTGTTCTTCTTAATCATGCCGGAGACTTTTCGTCCAATGGAAATACCCGATGCCAGCAGAATCACAAGAAAAAGCGCTACAACCCCATATGCTATTATCTGATTACGAATACGTCTTTTACGCCTGTAAGCCCGTCTTGCTTCTTTGTCAGTGACATAATCTGAGTTATCGGTTTCTCCGGTATAAGCTGTTTCCTGTGCACCACCGGTCATTCCGGCACCTGAATTTAATCCGCCGGCTTCCGGCACATTATCACTATGTGTCACATTATCGGATTTTTCTTCAGACCCAAAAAGCTCATACTCTGAAAAAGAATGTTTATTCCGATTAAATAAATTTTTCATAATAAATACCCGCTGCCCTTCCAGAACCTATATAATCTTATGCACACTTTTAATTATATATTATATGATAACCTATTTTTAGACAATTTACCACACAATTTTCATTTCATATATTCACAACGAGGAAGCGGGCATCAATCTTTTTGATCAACACCCGCTTCTATGCTATATTATCCACTGGTCCATACCTCCATTTTCTTCTTTCGTACCCTTTCCATTTCTCACTTGTATTGTATTTACATACTGTAACGTGCCTTATCTTTTATCTTAGGTCCTGCGCTACTTTTTCATCTGTACTCGACTACGATTGATTCTTTGGATATGATTCCTTATAAAATCATTTCTCTTTAGTTCCTTATTCATTTGTACTTTTAATGGATTCTAGTTTATGTTTTTGGTGGTCCGTACCTCTCTTTCTGTAGGATATCTATATGAATTTTGTTTCTTTGTGATTTTATTATAACATACCGTTTTAATTTGTCAACACTTTTTTTCAAAATTTTTTAAATTTTTTCATTTTTTTATTTTAATTCCTATTTTTTCACACTTTTTGCATTTTATGGCGATTTTTACAGTTAAATTTATTATATATAAACTGATATAATTATATAATTGAGTACAAACTCGCAGGATAAGCAAAAATGGAGGTTAATCATGTCACACAAAAAAGAAGCATATGCCTTAATGGCAGGAACAATTATCAAAAATCTGGAAAAAAGAAATATGGAAGGGTTTTATTTTGAAACCGCTGACGAGTGTGCTAAAACGATCATCTCATCTATGCCGGAGGGCAGCGTAATAAGCTGGGGCGGAAGTGAGACTATAAAAGAAATCGGTCTTATGGATGCAATACATAACAACCGTTATGAATTGATTGACAGAGCTGCTGCCAAAAATCCCGATGAGGCAAGGCAGATTTATGCCAGAACGGTTCTTGCAGACTATTATCTGATGAGCAGTAATGCCATTACAATAGATGGTGAACTGATAAATATCGACGGAAACGGCAATCGTGTTGCCTGTCTGATAAACGGACCTGCCCATGTTATAATCGTAGCAGGAATGAATAAGATTGTTACCGATGTGGAAAGCGGAGTGGCAAGGGTCAGAAATATGGCTTCTCCTCCGAATGCAATACGTTTAAGCAGAAAGATTCCCTGTGCCTCAACCGGCCACTGTAATGACTGTCTTGCACCGGAATGTTTCTGCAATCAGATTGTAATAACGAGAAGAAGCGGTCACGAAGGCCGCATCAAGGTATATCTTGTAGGGGAAGAACTCGGATATTAAAAGAGTTGGCGAAAAGCCAACTCTTTTTGATTATTTTATAACTGACTAAGTACAAAAATATCATAAATCGCTTTAATAGCAGTTTCAAAATCCGCATTTGCAACACCGATTATAATGTTCAACTCGCTTGAACCCTGGTCTATCATCTTAACATTGATATTGGAATGTGCAAGTGCGGAAAAAATCCTTCCGGCGGTTCCTCTGGTAGATTTCATACCACGCCCCACTACCGCGATAAGCGCAAGGTCAGCTTCTATGTCAATTGCATCAGGATCTGCAAGCCTGTGGATTCCTGAAACCACTTTCTGTTCTTTGTGCATAAATTCGTCCTGATGCACGAAAACAGTCATAGTATCAATGCCGGACGGCACATGTTCAAAAGAAATTCCATTTTCTTCAAACGCCTGTAACACCTTGCGGCCGAATCCTATTTCCGAGTTCATAAAATCTTTTTCAATATTGACTGCACAGAATCCTTTTTTACCTGCAATTCCCGTAATTACATACTTAGGCTTCTGGCAGGTACTCTCTACTATCCATGTTCCGTCATCGTTGGGTGCATTGGTATTTCTTATATTAATCGGAATACCTTCACTTCTTACCGGAAAGATAGCATCTTCATGAAGGACCGTCGCTCCCATATATGCAAGCTCTCTAAGCTCCCTGTATGTTATTGTATCAATGCTCTGCGGCTTATAGATGATTCTCGGGTCGGCAATCATAAAGCCTGAAACATCTGTCCAGTTCTCATATACGTCAGCTTTGATTGCCCTTGCCACGATAGAGCCTGTAACATCCGAGCCGCCTCTGGAAAATGTCTTGACGGTTCCGTCGGCATATGCGCCGTAAAATCCCGGAACAACCGCCGCATCCAGGGACGCAAGGCGTTCTCTCATAAGTTCATTGGTCTTTGCTGCATCATATTCTCCGTTTTCTCCAAACAGTATAACCTCTGCGGCATCAACAAACTCAAATCCAAGATAATTTGCCATTATTATGCCGTTTAGATACTCGCCTCTTGAAGCCGCATAATCTTTACCGGATTTATTCTTAAAATTTCCTGCAATAACCTTGAATTCATCGTCCAGTGAAATATTTAACGACAGACCGTCAATTATTTCCTGATATCTTTCCTTTATCGCATTTAACATTCCCTTGAAGTCTTTACCTTCTTCCGCCAGTGCATAGCATTCATAAAGCATATCTGTAACTTTAGTATCATCATTATTTCGTTTACCCGGCGCTGAAGGAACTACAAACTTGCGCTCTTTATCGGAACGGATTATATCCCCGACTTTCTTAAACTGTTCTGCACTGGCAAGTGAACTGCCTCCAAATTTTACTACCTTTCTCATAATATACTCCTATATGTATCGATATTTGCACTCTGATAATATTACTTTTCAAACAAATGGTCAATAAGTGTATGACCTTTTTCCACATAGTTACCGCTTACAGCAGCATCTTTTTCATTATAATCCCAGGCTTTATCGAGTTCCTCCGTGCTGTCATAAAGCATATACGGAACACTGTCCGAAGTATGTGTACGAACTCTTACAGGTGTCGGATGATCCGGAAGCACCAACATACGGTACTCTGTGCCTTTTTCATTAAGAGCCTTAACCAACGGAGCTATAACTCTTGCATCCAGATACTCAATAGCCTGTACCTTACGCTCCACACTGCCCTGATGTCCCATCTCATCCGGAGCTTCCAGATGAATATATGCGAAATCATAACCGTCTTTAAGCAATGCATTAACCGCAGCCTGAGTCTTTCCTTCATAATTGGTATGAAGGCCGCCGTTTGCGCCCTCCACATTGGCAACTCCCATTCCTGCGCCTACGGCTATACCTTTTAGCAGATCCACTGCCGATATCATCATACCTTTTTTTAATGTTTTTTCCTCAAATGAAGAAAGCATAGGTTTGGTGCCGGCTCCCCAGAACCAACAGCAGTTGGCAGGATTAAGTCCCTTTTTCTTACGTTCTATGTTTATGGGGTGATTGACAAGAATATTATAACTTCTCTTCATCATCTCCTTAAATTTTTCATTTTCCGGAAGATAGCGGCCAATCACCTGTGTCAGTATGTCATGCGGCGGAGTAAGCTCTATGACCTCACCTTTATCCCAAATCAGGCAATGCCTGTAACTTGTTCCTGTATAAAATTTATATGTTTCATTTTCCAATTCTTTCCTGACCGCATCCAGCAAAACGTCGCATTCTTCAGTACTTATCTCTCCGGAACTGTGGTCGATTATCGTTTTTTCCTCAAAAGGCACATCGTCCTCGGAAATTGTAACTATATTGCAGCGAATTGCAATGTCAGTGTCTTTCATCGGCACACCGATACTCAATGCCTCTAACGGAGAACGCCCGGAATAGTATATCGCCGGGTCATAACCGAGCACCGACAGATTAGCTGTATCGGACCCCGGTTTCATTCCGTCAGGAATTGTATGCACCATTCCGATTTCGGATTTTTTGCTAAGTTCATCCATTGTTGGGGTTTTGGCATACTCAAGCGGGGTTTTTCCACCCAAACTCTCAATCTCTTCGTCCGCCATGCCGTCACCCAAGACTATTATATACTTCATTTTAATAACCATGCCTTTCTCACAACAAGCGATATTGGGGCGTTCTAGCCTTCAATGCGGATTCTGTTTATACATCCGCCGATTGAAGCGATTTTTTCGTCAAATTCTCTCTCGGTCATTACAGGGGTAACAAAAGCAAACTCACCCGCTGCCTGTGCCTCCACCTCTTCAATACCGGTAAATGCTGACACAGCCTTGTCTTTTGCAGAATCTGTCACGCGAACGAAAAACCGTCTTTTGGTATCCGCAATATCCATAACATCCAAATCCTGCTCATCCCAGAAACAGGTAATCGTTTTACCGGGATGTCTTGCGCAATCTATAACATCTGATACAACCGCACTCGCAGTAGGCAGTTTTCCTGCTCCCCGTCCGTAATACATGGAATCACCCAGCATATTGCCATGCACATAAACCGCATTAAATACACCGCTGACACTGTATAAAGGATGTCCTTTCGGAATCATAAAAGGCGCGACCATCACATAAAAACCGTCTTCGGTATCCTTACACATAGCAAGTAACTTTACAGCCCTCTTCATTTTTCCTGCATATGCAAAATCCGCTGCCTCGATTTTTGTAATGCCCTCGGTATATACACTTTCATATTTAACATTTTTACCTTTTACAAGAGAAGAAAGAATTGCAATCTTACGGCCTGCATCATAGCCCTCTATATCAGCCTCCGGATTTCTTTCGGCATAGCCTTTATCCTGAGCCTCTTTTAACACATCGTCAAAATTTGCGTCATCTTCGTCCATTTTGGTAAGAATATAATTGGTTGTACCGTTTAATATACCGGTAATAGCATCAATTTTTTCAGGGGTAAGCGAAGAATTGAGCGGGCGTATTATCGGAATACCTCCTCCCACACTTGCCTCAAACAAATAATTACAGTTGTTATTTTTAGCTGTCTGTATCAATTCAGGTCCATGATTCGCTACAAGCTCTTTATTGGATGTGCATACGCTTTTACCTTTAAGAAGCGCATTTTTTGAAAATGTAAACGCCGGTTCGTTGCCGCCCATAGTCTCACATATAACCGATACCTCGGGATCATCCAGAATTATATTAATATCATGGACTACTTTTTTTTCATAAGGATCACCGGGGAATTCCCTCAAATCCAGAATATATTTAATATTTATTTCATCTCCGGCCCTTCTACTTATGCTATCCTTATTGGTTTCGATTACCTCTACGACACCGCTTCCTACCGTACCGTATCCCAAAACAGCTATATGAATCATTTTTCTGTTTTCCTCTCTTTCCATAGATTATCAAAGTCTATTATGGATGTGATATTCTTATTTATACGTAAATATTTAAAGCTCCAATGTTTCTCCGGGAGCAATGCTGCATTTTTTGCCGTCAGCCTCCAGATATATCTCTATGCAGGAGGGATTGTATACACGTTCGCCGTCCATACTAAAAACCAGGCTTTTATATGCTTCCACATATTCATATATTTCTATGTTGGTTGCATACCAGATGTCCTTACGACCTCCGACATATGAGGCAAAACGCTCAATAACTTCCCAGTTATCATCCTTTTCAAACTCATAACTATGTCCCCACAGATAAAAGAGCAATGGATAGCCACGGTCTCTTCTTCTTTCTTCTACAAACTCCGTAGCAAGTTCCTTGAGCGCAGGATTAATATGGTGGCAGGTCGGATTCAGCCTGAGCCAGTCCTGTGGAATGTCAAAATTCTCTGTACTTAAAGTAGTTCTTGCATAGGCTATTCCGGACATCCGCATTATGTCAACCACTTTATCACTGTATGTCCCGTATGGATAAGCTGCTCCCCTTACTATAGCACCGAACTGTTTTTCAAGATTTTCCCTGTCTTTTACAATTTCGGCTATACATAGGTTGTCCGGAATTCTCTCAAGAAAAGGATGTGTCAACCCATGAACCGCAACTTCCATACCGCTGTCTTTATACAGCTGCGTTGCCTCCTTCTCTGACAGCCTGCGCTGAACCTCTCCCGGTTCATACGTGGTTCCCTCCGCTCTGTAACGACCGCTGTTCAGATTAAAGGTACCTCTTAATCCGTTTTTCTTCATTATATTAATCAAACGCGCATCCTGTTCAACACCGTCATCATAGCTCAAAGTAAGAGCTTTTTTCATTCCCTGCGGGAATCTCATTCTTATTTCCATCTCACAAAATCCTCATTCCGGCTTATCTTTATATAAGCGGATATTTGTCCGTAAGTTCCTTGACAATACTATGGGCCTTGGAAATGCCATCCTCGCCCTCTTTTATCACAATTGATATTGCCTCCGCAATCCTGTCCATATCTGCAGTATTTAATCCTCTTGAAGTTATTGCAGGAGTACCGAGACGGATACCGCTTGTTACAAACGGAGATTTAGGGTCGTTCGGTATTGTATTCTTATTAGCCGTAATATGTGCTTCGTCAAGCAGTTTCTCTACGGCTTTACCCGTCAAGTCATAATTTGTCAGATCAACTAACATAAGATGATTGTCAGTACCGCCTGATACAATCTTTATATCTCTTGAAAGCAGTCCCTTGCAAAGAGCCTGCGCATTATCTATAACTCCCTGCTGGTATTCTTTAAATGCAGGTGAAAGCGCCTCTTTAAAGCAGACTGCCTTGGCAGCTATAACATGCATAAGCGGACCTCCCTGAATACCCGGGAAAATAGCCTTGTTAAAGTTATATTTATCGGCAACCTCATTACTTGACATTATCATACCGCCGCGGGGTCCGCGTAAAGTCTTATGGGTTGTGGTAGTTGTCACATGTGCATACGGAATCGGGCTTGGGTGAAGGCCGGCTGCAACCAGACCTGCAATATGCGCAATATCCACCATAAGTACTGCTCCAACCTCATCTGCAATTTCCCTGAATCTCTTGAAATCAAGAGTTCTTGCATAAGCCGAAGCACCCGCTACTATCATCTTGGGTTTGCATTCCAATGCAATCTCACGAACCTTATCATAATCCAGGAAGCCTTCATCGTTGACTCCGTAAGGTACACACTTAAAATATTTACCCGACATATTCACCGGTGAGCCATGGGAAAGATGTCCGCCATGGTCCAGATTCATGCCCATAAAAGTATCTCCCGGCTCCATTACCGCAAAGAATACAGCCATATTAGCCTGCGCACCGGAATGAGGCTGTACATTTACATATTCACAGCCAAATAACTCCTTGGCACGTTCTCTTGCCAGATTCTCTACTACATCGACACATTCACAGCCTCCGTAATATCTTTTTGCCGGATACCCTTCCGCATATTTATTGGTAAGCGGGCTTCCCATAGCCGCCATTACTGCCTTACTAACCCAGTTCTCGGAAGCAATCAGCTCAATATGCGAGTTCTGACGCTGCTGTTCGTCAACTATAGCCTGTGCAATTTCCGGGTCTGTCACCTTTACTTCATCTAATGAATACATTTCTGCTCCTGCCTTTCTTCTTCAATTATAATAAAAAACCAGTGTAAGTATATCATAAGGAAGGATTGTGGTGCAATAATTTTCATAATTTCTTTTTTATGAATGTACAATATTAAGAACAATCATTATATCACTTGACTTTTATATACGTTCTGATAATATATGATTCGTAGAGCAATAATTAACATTTGTCAAACAAAAAGGCAGGTCTTAATATTATGATGAAATACTTCTATAAATATAAGCATGCAATCCCGTTAATTATTTTTGCGGCTATATATTTGACTTGGTTTGGCCATATTGAAAAAACAATAGACCAATATCAAATTATCCATGTTGCACTGGATGATTATATTCCGTTTTGCGAAGTATTTATAATCCCATATTTATTATGGTTTTTTTATATGGCGGTTGTAGTCTCCTATTTCTTCTTTAAGGATAAGGATGATTATTATAAAAGCTGTGCTTTCCTTTGTACGGGAATGACTGTTTTTCTGCTGGTTTCAACCTTATGGCCAAACGGACAGGACTTAAGACCGTTTATAATGCCAAGAGATAATGTTTTTACCAGAATGATTGCGGTTTTATATAAAACCGATACACCTACCAATCTTTGGCCAAGCATACACGTTTATAATTCTATAGGCTGCTACTTGGCAATATCCCAGAGTGTACACTTTGAAAAGAAAAAAGGAATACGTATTGCTTCGGCAATCCTTAGTACATCAATTATTTTATCGACTATGTTCATAAAACAGCATTCTGTCTTTGATGTGACAACAGCCTTTATTATGGCATTTGTAATGTATGTGATTGTATATCGTACGGATTTAATATTGAATCTTAAACACAGCTATCAAAGCAAGAAGAAAAGAAAAACGGGGCCGGAGACTCTCTGAGCCCCGTTTAACTTATTAAGTTGAACATATTCAATTAATGATTTAAACAAGTTTAACTCATTAATTGAACTTAAAGAAACGCCTGCAGATTTTGTAACTCTCTACGGATATCTTCCTGCCGCCTTTGCCCGGAAGGTTCATGGAATTACCCATAATGCCATATCTTAGTCTCATAAACAAAAGAATATCTTTTTGTTTTATATAATCCCAAAGCTCTCTCTTTTTCTCAAGATTCTCATCATTGCCTGAACGAATAAGCAAGACCGAGGAAATCACAGTTATTATCTCCAAATAATTTGTCATATAGTTACGCATCTTACGGTATCTGCAGATTTCAGGCTTTTTCTCAACCAGATAGTCAAGCATAAGTTTATTTACCAGTATCTGTTGGTCAACTCGGGATATCATAACCTGCTCATTAACAGACTGTCCCTCTCTGCCGATGTAATACCTGTAAAAATTAACATCAAGATAGTACATAGTCCTTACATACGGAAGCGGTTCAAATACAAACAGATTATCCACATAGAACGTATGTTCGGGTAGTTTCAGTCCACATTCCCTAAGAAGTTTAGTTCTGTATATAACCGAATGCATTAATATATACTGACCCTTATGGAAATGTTTAACTTCATCCCAGGTAAAGATTTTATCCTTAGGCAGGGCATGATGATATTTCATTACCTTATTCTTTCTTGCGCCCTCTTTCTCATATACGAAATTACTGATAAGCATATCCAAAACCGTATTTCCGCCAATTAAATCTTTCAAGGTTTCCAATATTTTTTTATATGCGCTTTCCTTGACCCAATCGTCGCTGTCCACTACCTTGAAATATAGACCGGTTGCCTGCTCAATACCCGCATTGACCGCAGCTCCGTGGCCTCCGTTTTCCTGATGGATCACTTTGACAATATCAGGATACATTATGGCATATTTATCCGCAATTTCTCCGGTCTTATCAGTGGAGCCGTCATCTATTATTAAAATTTCCACATCATCGCCGCCTGCAAGCAATGAATCGACACACTTGTTTATATAGGCTTCTGAATTATAGCTTGGAATAGCTATTGATAATAATTTCATTGTTTTTCAACCTTTCTTTGGCGTAAGCATAAGAAAGAATCGTGAGGACGAATGTTCAACTGCTGTCCGGTTCCCTGTTCTTATACGGTACTCTTGCCGAGGGTACTACATCGGAAGCACTACTGGTATGGACAAGCTGATCATCAAAGAAAATATGCGCACCGAAGGCCTTTAGCACATCTCTCTTCCGAACTCCCCCAAGGAAAAATGCCTCATCTATTCTGACATTCCATGCCCTGAGTGTACGTATTACACGCTCATGCGCAGGAGCACTCCTTGCAGTTACAAGTGCAGTTCTTATTGGGGCCTCTTCCGTACTAAAGTCTTTCTGAAGTTCGGACAGAGTTTTAAGAAATTTGGCAAAAGGTCCTGCCTTTAGGGGATTATCGGCATTCTTTCTTTCATTTTCTTCAAATGCCTCCAGTCCCTGTTCCTTGAATATCTGCTCGGATTCATCCGAAAAAAGGACGGCATCTCCGTCAAAGGCTATCCTTATCTGTTTAATCTCATGATTGCAGTCATATGTATGTATACCGTCACTACATATAATACCGGCTGCAATATTGGAATCTATTGCGCTCTGCACATCGTCTTCATATGCAGATAAAAACAAATCCGTACGGAAAGCCTCAAGATACGGCGCTAAAGATGCCCCGCTTGCAAGCACTGCCCTGGTTATATTCAATCCATAATGTTTTATGGCATTGAACACCCTGAGAGATGTATCAGGACTGTTTCTTGACATAATTATTACTTCAACACAGCCCTCTTTCCCCGGCAGATCATTCAGATTAAGGAGCGCTCTGATCAGCGGAAACCCCGGACCGGGTTTCAATATCTCATCCTCATGCTCTACCTGATAGCTACAGTAGGCCTCTACTCCATCCGTTTCAAAAATCTGGTTCTCGATTGATAAATCAAACAGTGCCCTCGAAGAAACTCCTACAACAAGTCTGTTTTCCAAATCATACGACATAATATCCCTCCTGACATAAAATCTCCATATGGCAGTTTATAGCTATACCCTTGCTTTATTCCGGGTACATTAACTCAAACTCTAACCTTATATTGATTCTCTGTCAGTATATCTTACCTCAACCTGTTGCACTCATATTTTTCCAGGGTCAGTAGACAGTTTTTAAGCTCCTCATACCTGTCTTCCACATCGCCTTCTTTAATTTCAATATCCACGGAGACCGCCATTGTATTAATCATATCATTATCAATACGACTATGAAGCATACTCAGGATTTCAAGCCTTTTTTCATAAGAATCCGCGTCCAGAAACTGTAGTACCAGAGGATCAATATTCAGTTCTTCCTGTGATTCATATTTCCCGGCAGATACGTCAGCTTCAGCTGCTGTTTCTACATCATCTGCCATATCAGACACTTCTTCAGACTTCATAATATTTTCAGGTTTTTTAGTTGTTTCATATCCCCTTGATGATTCCATATCACCAATCAGCTCAAAACGATACTTTTGAGCCGCATCAGGATATCTCTCCTGGCTAAGCTCTTCCATAAACGAAGAAAGCTCTCTTGCATAAATCTGAAAATCTCCGTACATAGCCTGATAAATGACCAGAATTTCATCCGTTTCACTATGCTTTGCAAGGCACCGGATCTGATAAATATTACCCTTAAAGTGTCTGTACATTTCCTGTGGCTGTGGATTATGTCTCATTTTCTGCTCCATTTCTGATATATATTGATAATTCAAAAGAACCGTCCACGATTCTTCTTGTACTATTATAATCCCAAACCACCAAAATGTCATTCCTTTAAATTCTTAAAAATTATGGAAGTTTCTATTAAATTATGTTGTTATAAATTCATAACAAAATGTACAACTCTCATCATTAAATTCCGTAAAAGTAAGCTCTTTTTGCAATTCTTTCATCTCATTACTATTCAATGAATTAATTTTCCTGTGGTGTATCATAACGGTATAATTTCTTAAGCCTTCGCCATCCGATACCCATCTTATTGTAATTCCGCTTTGTGGATAACCTTTCTCATTAAGCGTATTCTTTATATCAGATAAGTATTGCTTCTCCATATCGGCATAATACTGTTTCTGTCTGGCGACTCTGCCTTGACTCATTACTGTTTCTGTTGTACAGAACAATATGATAATAACAAGCAGCATCGTCATAACTACAAATAAACAATTTTTTCTCTTCATATTTCCTCCGTTCCAATCAGAACATATGTTCTAACTATATATTAAAACATATGTTTGATTTGTGCAAGACATTTTATCAACTACTGATAATTTTTTATTAAAGCTATTTCCTTTATATGAGTATACTATCATAGTTAATGTCCTATAAACGGTACTTAATAATATATTGTTGGTGGTTTAATTGAAATTTTTATAGAATGATATATGTTTCTTTGGAAAAAAGAATTCCCGCCTATTCATTCAAAAATAGGCGGGTTTTTTTAGATTTTGATTATATAAAATCATCTCAACAGATTGGATTTAGATATTCAGCATTATCTTCGTCAGCTTGCGCTTGACTTTTACGCAGTATTCACTCAAACTCCATATCATAATCATAATACGCCTGCCCGTCTTTTACACCCATTTTCAAAGAAATGCCCATATCCTCATAAACGCTTGACAATTCAAAATCAGACGCTTTCGCGCTCATAATAAGCTCTGCCAGTTCGCCTGCCGCGTTTTCATAGGCTTCATCATTTGCAATTCCTCCGATTGCGGGACCTGACGGTCCATAATACGCCTCCAGATAAATCACATTTCCTTCCTCATCCTCGGCAGCAACCACATAAGAAAGCAAATCCTCATTATTTTCCGTCACATAGTCTGCATTTCCAAACAACGTCAGAAGCTGACCGATAAAGAGACTTTGATATGTGGAATCATACTTCACGTAATAGTAACCTGTTTTTTCATCATACTCCAGATCATAAACACCCAATATTTTTGAGGTTCCCGGAGGAAGCAGATTCGGGTCTGCCTTATAAAATTTGTAATTATTTGCCTCGTAACATTGCTCTCCTGCTTCGGATCCCTCATCTGTCTCCGTCTGTCCATCTTTTTTCAAATCACTTTTCATCTGTTCAAACCGTTCTTCCAGCTCGCTGTCAGATTTTGCAATCAGATTCAACAACTTTTCGTCTTCCTCACTGACAATACCGTCCAGCGTTACCCAATTCACCGCCTTGTCCAGAAAATTATCCTCCTGATAAGCATTATAGACTTCCCATTTTAACTGTGCACCATTTTCTATGGCAAAAGCTACTGCCTCAATCATTTTATCCGTTGTCTCGCCTTCCACGGTAAGCTCATCTGTTTCCCTCTCCCAGTCAGGATAATCCAGCTCTGAAAAAAAGGAGTCCAGTGAGGAAAAAAAGATCATATGCTCATATCGCAGCGGTTCATCAAAAACCGCTCCATGATTCAATGCAATCTGCATTATCTCAATGTCGCAATTATACAAGCCATAATCTAAAAGCATAACATAGTTGGCATCATAATAATAAATCATCTCCGGATGACGATCCACAAGCTTTTCAAGTCTATCTCTATCAGATTTCTCAAGGCATTGTTTGTACGTTGCAATCCATGAAGGACGAAGTGTAGTCCTGCCGTTTGGTGTATCAACAGTCTTAGGCTTTGGCATGACGACAAGTAGGACAAGAAGCAAGACAGATCCCATCATAAGTCCCGAAAGAACAAAAAGTACCGCAGCTGACTTTTTGCGTTTTTTCACCTTCAGCACAATACCAATCACAAGAAGGAGCACCCCGATAAACGTGATTGCCCCCAGTATAAACAAAATAATCCATACAAACATTAATCCTGCAAATGCCATTTTTTCTTCTCGCCTTTTCTATTTGTATATCAAGTACTATATTTATTGTAAGCCGTATATTACTCAAACTCAAGAGCTGTATTTAATAAGCAACAGCTCCACACTGAGTACATCGTTCATCTTTCCTGTTTTTACTGCTTCTTCGGTTTCTATGCAGTCACTGACTGCCAGGCGTAAATCTTCTATTGAAAATTTAGCTGCCTGATTCACATATTTCCCGGCAATAAATCCCGGCAGCCCTACGTTTTCTCCTATAACTTTGGATGAATAACCTTTGCCGTTTAACTTTTTAACCTGTAGCAAAAGATTAAACTGCCTTGCCAATAGAAAAAGAATTCGCATAGGCGGCTCTTTTAAAGTAAGGAGATCATAATACAGTTCCATTGCTTCTTTCTGTCTTTTCTCGGCAATTGCATTCATCATATCAAAAATCTGATTATTTATCTGCCTGACACAGACAGCCTCAATATCT
Source organism: Lachnospiraceae bacterium (assembly GCA_022510525.1). Classification (GTDB taxonomy): domain Bacteria; phylum Bacillota; class Clostridia; order Lachnospirales; family Lachnospiraceae; genus UBA3282. The sequence goes on from JAFLTH010000077.1 coordinate 15,303, forward strand.
TCTTTGCTGATTACATCTTTATCAATACAATAACAGATAAGCTTTTCCAGTTCCTTACTGATATTTTCCATATCGGTACCTGTTTTCTCCAGGAAAAGCTGCAAATCCTTCTCCGTAATTTTCTTATTTTCTTTCTTCAGAATCCCAAGTATCCAGCGCTTAAGTACAGACTCATCCTGTGCCTTGAATTCCACTGCCCGGCCTTTTGCGCCCACTGCTTTATAAAGCTTGCTGCGCTTATCAATCTCATTTTCCACCAATACAAAGAAGGTAGTCTCGGAAGGTTCCTTCAAATAATCCGCAAGCTGTTCTCCGCCATGCTTAAACAGGCCGCTGTTTTCAATAATTATGACACGTCTGTCAGAAAAAAACGGGAGGGTTTCCGCCAAATCGATTACTTCACCAATATTTACATCTTTTCCTTCAAAGTAGTGATAATTCATTGAGTCACCGCCGTCTATAAGGGCTGCTTTAAGGCGGTCGCGGTATTGCTTAAGTAGATAAGCTTCTTCGCCGTATAGCAAGTATAGGGGCTTGAGATTGCCGGATTTAATTTCTTCGTTGAGTTTCTGCATTTTGGGCCTCCGGGGTATGGATGGGGGTGGTGTAAATTGAAGTTTGTGACTGGGGCTGGGGGTGGATTGCGAAAATAGTAAGCTGGATGGTGGTCGGCTTTCGGGAATAAGAAGTTCTGATAGCATTCCCGGATAGGGTGTCTAAGGCTGACGCAAGCGGCGCAAAATCGCCTTCCTGGCTCATTGCGCCTTTTCGGGACGTCC
>JAFLTH010000078.1 GCA_022510525.1 Lachnospiraceae bacterium
CAGGATTCTTCCCTGTTCTTCATCTTAATCGTTAAAACACGCGTCGAATTCTCCGGATAATCATATCCATATTTAGTACAAACATCGCCTATCGCTTTTTGAAGCATATTCTTCAGTTTCTTTGGCGGGTATTTACTGCTGTCATTAACCTCAATATCAATGTCAAAATCATATCCTACATTTGATTTGGCATCATAGGTAATCATATTGCTCTTATAACTGCCCACCACATCAAACCTAAAGGTGAATTCTTCTCTTACTAAATCCTGAACCTCCTCAAGCACATTCAGAATTTCACCATAGGCTTTTACTACTTTGGGGTCCTCCTTGGAAATGTAATGAAAATCATGTTGCATAGCTTTATCCTCCTTTTCATTTATTCCCAAGCCTCCCATTTAACATTACATTGTTAAATCGTTACATTATAGCACTTGCAGGATAATTATCAAGGGGTTTGTGAAAAATATTTGCAAGTTTCTTTTAAAATAAAGTAACCGCAACTTGCAAACCCTATAAAGGCGAATCCCCACCTCGCTTTTATCAATTGCTCTGTATTTATAAACCAATCATGTCCTCTAACACCTCAAGCATATTTCCCTCATGGTAATCCCATATACTTTCTAATTCTTTTGTAATTTTATTAATTTCTGCTGTCGTAAGTATTGTTTTATCATACGCGTATAATAAAAGCAATTCAATTAATGTTGAATGACCCATAATCATTCCTTTTTTAACATCATCCCATATAATTCTTCTCCACATCCTGCATTGAATCCACTTAATTTTTTCGGGTATATTCTCAATGATACTTGTATAATCAATATTATCTATTTGCTTTATTCTAACAACCATTTTGGCAAAAGGAATTAACGAAACTGGTCTAAAAAAGATATGCCCTCCGTTTTTGTCTCGATATTTACCAACACTTTTATCCTCTGCATTAAAAGCCTCCTTACATGATTCAATAATTGCAGTCCAGAACCTCTTACATTCATCTGTAAATTGGGAAATAGTTTCATCATCAGGTCTATGCCTAATATACTCGTTAATTTTTTTACGTCCCTTTATTACTTTCTCATCGAGCCCTTTTACCTCTATATCCTTAATAAATAACCACAATAATTCCCTGTTACATTCATAATAAGTAATTATAGATGTCAACGCTTTATCATTTCCATCTGGAATCGCCTTGTTTTTTGTATCAAGTATTCTTTCACCCTCAAATAGTGTCGTTCCATCAATTAAATTTCTAGAGGCAATAGCAACTATATCGTCTTCATCTAATGCTATTATATCTCTTAATGAAACTGGTTTTGCATATCTATTTAATGTGCTGAACATTCTTCGCGTACGTTGCATTCCCACTTCATCTTTGCTATGTCCAACAAAGACAACTGGGACCCGCTCGGATTCCAATGCTGGATTCATTTCAAGTGCTTTTTTTATACCCGCAACTCGATGTTGTCCATCCACTGGAAAAATCTTTTCTTCTCCAGTTAAGGTTAGTATTCCCATATTGTAAGCATCACTGCTTTCGACATCATCTATTCTGACCTCATTCCACACCGGTTGACCGTTATAAACAGCAAGTATTAATGCATTAAAAAATCGCTCTTCTTGTGTGATTAAATAGTTAGCAATGCTTATATAGTTTTCCGTTATACTTCTTTGTATCATCTCACTTAATAGTTCTGACTTATGAAGTTCGTCATTTATAGGACTTATATATTCAATAACTTCTCTAAAACTTAGTGAACTCACATAATACATCCATATTCCCATTTTTGATCTAATGGCTGGTATTTTCAATAATTTATTCATAATCTCCATCACTCCTTTAAAAAGCATTTTCCTCAGGCATAACATCAACATATTGATCTGGAATTTGAGAATTACATGGCGGAATTATTACTCTAATCAATTCTTTTTCAACCTTGTCTATTGTATCATCGTTCTCAAGCGGAAGATAATAAAAATATAAGTTCTTCCCCCACACTTCTCGCATATATGCTATTTGAGGCCTTGTATCTTTTAAATATGCTTTGCATCGTTTCCTTAAACTGAATTCTGTTTTTCGTCTAGCCCTGCCAATATACATAATGTATAAATGCATATTAGGTATTATATCTGGTTGTAAAAGAAATACATATACACCACCCATATTATCTGGCACTTTTAAAATATCTTGATTATCAATTCTACCCTCTTCATTGAGAAATTTAATTTTTTCCCATCCTGTAGAAACAATGTCTTTAACTTCTTGATTCACAGTATTCCATTTATCAACATTTAGCTGAAAATCAAGTGTTAATTCTTTTTGTCTTTTGCACATATCAACAATGTCCATCATATCATCTCCTCTTATGCCTTATACTATAATAATCTTTTCACTCCTACAGAATATCTTTATGCCTGTGTACTCTTAGTGAATGCTTTTTCCGTTCCATACACGCAAGACACATATCGCAAAAATACTGCTGTAATAATAGCAAATGTAATGGAAGATAGTATATTACACAAATTTTCTCCTCATCTCAACGCTTAAAAATAATATAAGAACACACTTGTTACTTACTCCCACTATACCGAATAATTGTTACTTATAAATTTACTGCATCACTAGCCTAACCCTCTGCGAATAATTAGGCCTGTCAATAACAACCTCTTCCATATCAAGCTGCTTAATTATATCCAACAAATTACCAAGCCAGAACTTCACATCTTTGCGATACGGTTTAGGATCCGTTATAAGCACACTATGCAATTTAGAGGACAACTCCCCAAAATACATGACACTACCGTTATCTTTAAGAGTATTCAGTAACCATATGTATGCATTGCTCCATCTAAAAGTCTCTTTTAATTTATCTAAATCACCATCAAAATCCACATCAAGAAAAGATATATACGTCCCTTTAATTATCTCATCACAATCAGGTAGTTCATAAGAAAACAATGATTCAATATGCGGTTGAAAAAGTGATACTATTTCATTATCCCAAACCTTTGTCTTAAATACTTCAGTCTTATCTACTAAGGAATATTGTTTACGAAGTTTTGCTAATACAACATCATCAACTAGAATAGCATCTCTAAACAAGACATTAACTTTTTCAATATCTTGGGAATCAATATCAACAAGCGTACCCATTTCAATATTCCCCGGTCTCCCTATACTCAATCCGCTGTTTGTTGCATTTGCGCTTCCTACAAATCCTCGTCTGTTATCTACAATGTAAGTCTTAGCATGTAAGTCAAATCTAATATATACCTCCCAACCGGTTTTTTGGCAATATTCTAAAATATCAAAATCTGTGCTACCTTTTACCAGATCGTCTAACCTAAAACGTACCATCAGTCTCTTATTGCTAACACTGGGGGCAATATTTTCAGACAAATATTTAATAGTGTTTTTCTTACAATATGCCGTTATTATTTGTACTGACTCTGATGCATTATTTAGCTCATGCATAATTGCATCCATAAATTCTTTTGAAAACAAAATTGCCATAAAGTTCCCTCAATACTATTTTCTCGGGTTCAGTTGTCTAGTAATATAGTTATTCAGTCTGTTATACCACGTTGTAAGTAACTCATCATTTTCCTTTTCTTGATTTTTGTTTGTTTTACTAACAGACCGGAAAAAGGATGCCAAAAACAATTCAAAAGTCACTTTCACCTCTGCATTATCATATATTTTATTTAAAAAAGAAGTATAAAACTTATGGCTAGTGTTTATTGTTATAATGGTTGTTGTAAAAACTGATCTATAATCAAATGCCGGACTTCTTTCACCCTTATCTGCATAAACAATATTAACCGCATTACTAATAAAAGTAGTTGCTTGCTCATCTGTAGGATTTTCATATCCTAAGTTAATCAGTTCATCTCTTCCCTTTTGAACTACTTCTTCTGGAGGTATCGATTCAATTGAATTACTGTCGACATTGTCTTCACCATCATCTTCGTCTTCATTTTCTACAGTATTAACAATATCCGTTGTTACACTATTCTCATTGCCAAATGTGCGTGTTTTACTTCTTGTTTCTTTATTATGCGCATACATTGCCTTGATTGTATCACTTATACAATCTTTCAACTGAAGCCACATTGGTTGCACTTGTTCTTCTTGATCGACATCTTCTGGTTCGATTTCTTTTAATTCTACATATTGCTTATTATTAGCGACACCGAAAGCCTCATCTAATTCTGGTTCAAAAATAATCTCACAGCCCCACCATCTATGTTGTGGTTCATTTACATTATCATAAAAATCAAATTTTCTAAAATCAATTTCTCTATTTGCACGGACAATAGAAATCCCTTCCAATTTTGCTGCATATTTACCAAACGGACTTCGCCCTGGATCCGAACCTGCTGGAAATGCGGTTTCGTCATAAAATTTATCCTTCACTATGGAAAATCTTGCTATAACTTGTGCTTCTGCAACTTGTCCATTTTTATCAAAATAATTTACCTTAATTGGTATTTCTCCACTCCCTACACCACCTCCAGTATACAGTTCAAAAACAGGCTCTAACTTATCTCCTTGTTGCTTTTTATATATATATCCTGGATTATCAGAATTACCCAAAATATAATTATTCTCCATTAGAAATAATGGATCATTTGGAAATACATCTACTGCCGCCTCTGGATTTTCATCACATACTATTTTCATTTGTACAATACTTTTATTGATAAAATGTCTAAATTTTTGTCCTAGAGCAAATTCTAACCGTTCCGTCAATGGCACCCTCGTTTTAGGAGTAATGCGATCACAATTTTTCCAAATAACCAAAGTTCCCGAATTTCCAAAATCATACTGTTGCGATATCGTCCGATATGTAATATATTTTGCATATTTATCCGGAAGGCACTCACTAACAGGATCCTCGATTTCTGTTTGTGTTCCTTCCTTTATTTTGTTTATATTAAGATACACTTTTTTGCAATTATCAATCCCGTTTTGCCACGAATACACGATCACTTCTGGACAAGCATACAAAGAAGCCTGCGGGAGTCCAACACCGAATCTTCCCATTCCTCGCCTTGCTTGTCTTGTTGTCGATCCTATTCCCAAACACCTACCTAAAATTTCCGTACTCATACCCTCACCATTATCAAGAAAAGCCACTTCATTAACAATTTTCCTGCCTGACATAGAATTAACAGCTTCACCAACAATAATAAAAATATGACTTGCTTTGGCTTCAATAGAATTATCTACAATTTCAGCAACTGCACTTTCAATGTTTTTATAACCCGTATTGCGAAGCGCATCTCCCATATTTTTTACATCAAAAATACTTTGTCCCATCTTTAGTTCTCCTCCTTATACTCTCCAATAATCATTAAAATGTGAAAACGCTGTTTCATTATCAAAGCATTGTAAATTATCGTCTACATCAATTAAAAGGCACTCCTCATTTCCACCCATTAACGGCCCACGAAGTCCTCGTCCAAGCATCTGGCTATAAAGAACAATGGATTTTGTGGGTCGTGTTATAAATACACATTTTATATTTTTTGAATCAAATCCCGTTGTGAGAACTTCATAATTAATAATTATATCCACTCCACTTGTTTTGTTTTTGAAATCATCAATTGCACGCTTCCGATCCATCTCATTCATTTCCCCAATCACAAGACTATTCGGTATTTCTTCTAATGTTAACATGGCTGACAACATTTGAGCGTGTCTTACTGAACAAGCAAAAACAATTGTTGGTGTCTTTTGTATATATAACTCTCTTAGCTGCGTCATAATAGCTAGATTACGTTCTTTGTTTGTTGCTAATACTTTTAATTGATCATCGGTATACTCTCTTTCATCAAACCCTAGGCTTCGAAGTGTTCCTCCTAAAATTTCTAACTCAGCCTCAGTAAATTCATGTTTATATACCAGTTGCCGTGGCTTAATTCTAGACAAAATTCTTCTTTCCTGAAAATACTTAATAATATTATCTTCGGCCACTAAATTCAAGGCAGCTAATCGCCCCATATTTATTTGATTTAAAATATCCGCATCTATATGTACTAGTTTACCACCAAACATGTTAGTGAGAAGATTATTATCATACGAATCTTCTGTAGTCCTTCCGGGAGTAGCAGATAATCCTATCAAGGCACGATTTTCATATCCTGACGGCATTCTCATTAGATTTTCAATTACCTTTTTAGTTTTAGAAGCCGCTGCTTTATGCGCCTCATCAAAAATAATTAACCGACAATCTTGATGCAATCGTTCAAATAGCACTGGATTATTGTCATGTATGGACATAAGTTTTTCTAGCCCACAAAAAACCATTCCATTCAACGGTATATCCATTGTCTCAATAGTATGCTTTCCCCACATTTTATAAGCAGTTAATTCTCCATCACCTAAGTGTTCCCACACATCGACAAATGTATTGTAGGCTTGCTGAAGAAGTTCAATCGTATGGGCTATCCATATAACTATCCCCTTTTTGTGTAAGGAAAACTCAATATAATTTGTGACAATATGCATAGAAGTTTTGGTTTTCCCTGTTCCTGTCGGCATATGAATAAGCATTCTTTCCAGCATATACCCAGAATTCAAATTATTTAGCACTCTTTGCTTAATATAATATTGGTAATCTAATAATTCATAAAATCTTTCCTCACTGGAATTAATAGTATTATTAACAGTAGAATCATCAATTTCTTTATCGAATATGCTTTCAGGCACTTCCCACAATTTAGCCAAGTATAATGATAGTTCGTTCTTATTCCATGGCTTATTAGCTATAATTTCAATTAGTCTTATTGGATCGTGCTCGCATTTATCTACTCCTTTTAGACAATTATCTCTAATATCATAAATATCTGTCTCATTCATACTACTCAACAAACTTGTCCTAAAAGCTCTCTGTTTTAGAATCGATCCCCCATATAAAGAGTCTATCATACTAATCATTCTTTGTTTTGTAAGCAACGTATCTCCATTTGGAATCCATTCCACTAACAGCTCTATTACATCTTCTCCCAAATATCCCCTAAGCTCAGATTGTTCAAATTTATATAAATAATCTAAATATTTAGCCATTCTATCACCCTAGTCCTTTCAATGCCATAATTAATTGATCTATATCATCTCTAGTAGAAAACCGGCTAAGTCCAACCCTAACAGTTCCAAAGCTATTTTCATCTTTCAAATACTTATGAATATATGGCGCACAATGATATCCTGTCCTTACTGCTATATTAAAGTCTTCATCAAGTATTACACCTACGCTCTCTGACTCCATATCCTTATGAATAAACGAAACAATTCCAATATGCTTTTCAGGGTTAAAAGGAATCAACAGCTTTATTTCATCTATTAATGAAAGCTCAGTAACAAGATATTTTGTAAGCACCTTTTCATGTTCATAGCATTCTGCCACATTCAATTCCGACAACGCCGCATTCAATCCACTGATTGCAACAATATTACTACTAGCAGCTTCATATTTTGCTTCGCCAGTACTTGGCATATCAAGATTCAAGGAATCACTACCTGTTCCTCCCACAATAAACTCGTCCAATTCCACTCCACTCAAATTAATATATCCACCAATACCAAATGGACCATATAAACACTTATGCCCCGCAAAAGCTATAATATCTGCCATCAATCCTTTTCTTACATCAATTTCAATTAACCCGAGCGATTGTGCTGTGTCTAACACATTGAAACATGCATATTTCTTACTCTCTGAAAAAATTTCTTCTACGGGTAATACATATCCTGTTACATTGCTAACATGAGTACAAAAAACTGCGGCTGGCGATTCTTTAGAAAACTCATATTTCATTTTGGGAAGATCAATCTCATATGTTGCAGGTTCTATCGGCAACTCTTTTATGTGAATTCGCCTTTTCTTTGACAAATAGTTTAAGGTACGCGCAACAGCATTGTGCTCATATGGTGACACATAAATACAATCTCCATCTTTCCACTCATATCCATTGATAATCTGATTAAGAGAAATTGTAATAGAAGGTGAAAAAACTACTGACGTATTTACATCTGCATGAATTAATTCTCTTATTTTACGCTTAGTATCCGCAATGAGCGCACTTGCTTTACGAGCCATAGCATAGGAGCCTCGACCTGCATTGACGGCGTAAAATCTATTTGTTTCGTCCATAGCCCTATATACGGCTTCCGGTTTTGGATATGTAGTCGCCGCGTTATCCAAATATATTATTTTGTTATTCATTACCCTATCACCTTTTCAATCATCTCTAACAGAATAACAACTCTATCATTTACGCTCAAATCACTATACTCATCTAGGGCATCTTCAAGAATATTTTTTAAAACTGTACCCGCATCTTCCGTAGCCTTTTCATAATACTTTTCTACATATTTTCCATTCTTTCCAACAAATGATAATCTAAGCTTTCCTTCGGTGGTTTCCTCTTGAATTTTTTCAATCTCCATTTTTAACGCTGCGAGATTATCAATGTATGCATTATATGCCCCATCACCCCAATCTTCAATATATACATCTGTAACAGACTTTATAATACGTTTAGTCACTTCCGCATTATCAAACACATTCAATTTCTCTATACAGGACATAAAGTTTGTAATTCTACCACTGTGAAGTCCGTTTTTTGATAACTCACTTTGATTTCCGTACCATTCCTTCAATGCATGATACAAATCTTTTCCACCCCTGCTTCCAAACACATCTGCAGTACTCTCAACGGCTTTATTTACAATCCAATCGTAGTAATCATCAAATGCTGTTTTGCACTTATCAATCAGTTCAAAACATCTGGCAAATTCTCCAACACAGTTAAAGAGTTCTGGTATTTTGACAAACAATACTTCGAAAGGATTTACATCAACTTTTTGGAAAAACTTCTTAAGCATTAGCAATTCATCTTTGACATCATTTTCCAAATGATAATCTTCCCATTCAACTGCATTTCGTGTTACTTGTGGTAATGCTCTAAACCAGCGTTGCATACAAATAAAAATGTTTTTAATTCTGTTTTCTGATAAATTGCGATTTTCATCCACTTGAAACAAAATTTTTAAGCTGTCAATGTATTTTTCCTTCTGTAAATCAGCTTTAGATATGTACAAGGCGTAATCGTCCGCTTTTTCACACATATTGACAACAATATCTGCATTTAACTGGATTTCCATATCTGCAAAATAAACAACAATATCTTCATTTCTCTGGGCTAATAAATAGCCCAAATAAATTGGAATAACTGCCTTACGCATACCATATGGTTCTTTTGTCAATAGCTCAATCAATGCTGACATTGACTGTTTTTTCTCAGAGCATGACTCAAGGAACTCTGTAATAATCGCAAAAATTTCTTTAAATATTTCCGATTGTGTTTTCTCTATAATCCCAGTCCTACAAAATAATGCTCTATATACAGTCGCTTCCTGATTTGTCCCTTCGTAAAACTCTTCTGTATCTTTATGGTCTAGGATCGCTTGAATGATATTCAAGCGAGCCTTTTTTGTTTGTCCAGTATTAATCTCTTGACGATTTACCATTTCATTATTGATAATTGGTGTCTTGCAATACAACTGCTCACAACAAGCGTTTACTGCCTTTTCTACTTCTATAGCTTTAAATTTTGTCAAACTCCCATTATTTAAAAACAAAGTATAGCACCCGCTATCCTCTTCATATATTGAACGCAAATGCATTTCAATTTCTTGTGATAAATCTTCTTCCAAAAGAGGAATCTCTCTCCTCAAAACCTCATTATCGTCAACAAAAGTACTACTATTTCGTAATTCCTGTAGTATTTCATAATCAATAGCCTGTTGTCTCTTATCAAAAACTTTATTTGGACAAATCACAACTAACTTTTTACACCCCAATTTCTTTATGTGTTTTCTAACTAGCGGGAGGTCAATTTTATCAATACTATATAGAGAAATCACTTTTCCGTCTGCATGTTCCGAAGAATCAAAAAGCACATAAGAATCATCAATTGCCAAAAAATCGTCTGCACTCATATATTCGTGTCTGAAATATCTGGTCATCTTATTGTCCACATTATATTTGCGCGGCATAACATAATACTTGTGAGACACATTTTCAAAAACACGAGAATAATTTGCATTACCGCCTTTGATACTTCTCTGCCTTTTTATCTCTGACTTAAGAGCAGAACCCGCCCTAGTTTTAAACGCAAGATAATTAGTTGACCCCTTCTTATAAATTAATTGCATGTTAGTTAAGTCTTGCACAATTTCTGACATATTGTCAAACCCCAAGGATAAGGCAACAATCTTTTCGTCTGCCGGCATCTCGTCTTCTCTATTCACAATTAAAACAATTGCCAATGCTTTTATAAATCTTCTTTCCTGCTCGGATTTACATTTTGCCAAGGCGTACTCCGCATTGAGCCATTCGTTATGAACATGTTCGTTTATAACTTCCTTCTTAAATAATCCTGCAAAATAGTCATAGACTAAATCTGCGCCCACTCCCCACTCCATATTAGAATTGTGACTCATAACAAAACGTGCCATACTATTAGGCTCATCATTAGAAATGAAAGTAAAAAGTGTTCTTTCGTTCTGAGCCACCTTTTCACTTACATTTAAGAGCAAATATGCGCTAATCGGATTTAAAGGGAAGCACCCTCTAAGTACAATTTTTTCAAAGTCATTCTCATTAAAGTTACTTTTAAAAAAGGGGATTTGATAAAACGCTTTTGCCCTTTCCTTTCCCAAATAAATATCACTTTGAGGAATATCTGCAAGACATTCATCAGTTTTTATTATAGCATTTTTTACTAATTCATAATTATTTTTTGACGACGTTATAAAGTAACGTTCTTTAATTCGCCCTTCAATACCTGTAAATGAATTAATAATTTCATTAGATAAGTGTTTACCATATTCTTTTATACTCTTATGGGCAACCATAGTAATATAAATCCGTGCCTTGTCAGATTCTTCTGCGAGTTCACAAATCTCTTGTAAAAGTTTCATATTATTTCCCGCAGAGATAATATCTTGCGACTCTATAAACTTGCTAAATTCATCAAAAACAATGTATATACCACTATAATTATACTCATCAACGAGCTTTTCACTAACACTTTTATATAAAGGAAAGACATCGGATACGGCTAGAGGATTAAACTCACTTCCTGATGTCATTTTCGGATAAACTTCAATAAAAATTGCCAGATCAGACCTAGAAAATGCTAATAACCCATTTTTTAAAGAATAAGCATCTTTACCATAATCTTTTAATGTATGTTCTAATACTTGATATGTGTCTGGATATTCTTTTTCCCAACTCTCGATTCGTTGTACAGCAATAGAATAATATGTATCCGGAATTAATTCAGATATTCCCTCACGCTTTAGAGCCTCGCTAAGACTATATAAAAAAGCTTGGTTTAAATCACCCTGTGTGTTACTAATCAATACAGGTAAAAATTTCCCCTTAGTTTTCCAAATATCTTCAATCAATACCGATGTTTCCTCGCCAATCTCTTCTACGCGTCGAATCTTTTCAATTAACTGATTGATTATTGCCTGATTTTCTAATGTCCTTTCCATTGTAGCGATAGCAAGTAACACTAAAAGCAAATGGGACTTTCCCTTTCCATAAGGCCCCACTAATATTGTAGCTTGTTCTTTATTATTTTTTATATCATATAGATATTCTTTCAAAAAAGTAATAGAAGATTTTGTGGGAATATATCCCAACACTTTATCTTTTTTATTCAAATTTAAGTACAAATTAATTGCACTCTTAAATCCTTCGTTAAAGCTTATTATATCGCTTAAGCTATTAATGTGACTCATGTATATCTCCTCTATCTATGCTTATAGTATTCTTCCATTATTTTCACTGGACTTGAAGCAGCTACATTATATATCATATCTAAACCTGCTGTTCTATCAACACGAATATAACCAAGCGCATCTAAACGGTCTAAATATTCATTAACCGCAACACTATTCATTTGGTAAATTGCTGACAGGCTTTTTTCTCCATAGGACATTGTTTCTATAGAAATAGAACTAACTTTTTCCAACCAGAAGGCTAACTCATACAAAACATTCCACTCTGAAGTTATTCTTCTATCAGACCGTACTTTGGTATAAAACCCGTCATTATTTTTTATCAATTCTAGTTGTGAAAACGGCGAAATGTTCTTTTCTTCAGGATCTGTCATTTCTTTTATTTTTCCATACATGCTCAATAGAACATCAATGTCACTACTTAATGACTTCTCGGAATAATTTTCGTTATTTATATATTTACTAATTTCTCTTCCTACAACTAAATTAATTTGTTCTCGGTCAAAATCTTCAACATCACAACGATTAAAAAACATATACCAAGATGTAGCCTCATCGATATTTTTTGCTAAATAAGAATGAAGAACCCATAATGTAAATACATCCTCAATATACATATCATATTGTTTTATAATTTGTGCCGTATCAGTAAGCTTTACTCCAGCATTTCCATTTTCAACAATTAATCCCAACGCCTTGAGCCAATATCTTAAGGATTTTACCATATTACTTCCAATACCAAATATATCAGGAGCTTCTTTTTCAGAAAAAACTTTAGGATTACCTGAAACCTCTATCAACCCTTTAGTCAACCAACCCTCTCTAAGTGCAAATTTCTCATGACCTTGCAACCTGATTTTTACTTTTTCGTTTGCCATATTAGTTCCTCTTTATACGCAAAATTTTTCTCATATAACAGCCTGCGTCGAAATGACCTACACACTCTGCACATCTAATACATTTTTTATTATCAATTACATAAGTAACCGTTCCTTTCCCATCATCTTTTACACTAATCGCATCATGCTTACATACACTTTCACACGCTTTGCATCCGAGACACATTTGAAATTTTGACAGCTGACATTGTACCTTCTTCTCTGCTACACTCAGAGCCTTTGCGCCTGCCACATGAATATCCTTTATTGTAACTTTTAATTTTGTGCTGCCAGATCGACCTTGTAAAACAAGAACCACTTTTCCTGCTTTGTTAAAAACATATACTTCACCTAGCCGCCTGTTCCCTAATTCCTTATTTATATACCCAAATGGTTTGAACAACTCATACAATTCGTCGGTAATTGGTTTCTGTAACTCATAGTTGAATGCATTCGCCTCGTTAGCACAGGGTTCAAATGTTACTATAGATGTTTGTGCTGCCGCAAGTCCATTTCCTCCTTGTCTAGCTTTCCATTTACCATCATCTACATAATCCTCAGCATCCATTTTCCCGATTTTTCTTGCAAAATCAACTAAAAATTCTCTCCAATGAACATATTGATCATGCATATGTACTTTGGATAAAAACTCAGACCATGCACCATTATTGGGACAACACCAGCAACCTACTCTTGAATATCCTAGCCGATAAGCATCGTTAAAATCAATTCCTGTTGTTAATATATATAGCCAAACATCATAATCAATCCAATCTATAATAGGTGACACTACTGTCTGCTTGGATATTTTAGGGCTTTCACTCTCTCTTTCATACTTACTTCTACTTGCAGACTCCGTCCTTCTAATACCATAGAATGTCAACACATTTGTTTTTTCTTTAAAAGCTGAAGCAATTGTTTTTTGTATAGCACCTGTTTTGAAAACTGTACAACACCACCGCATTACACGACTTGGTGGACCAACAATTTCACATAACTCTTCAAAATTCTTTTCCCAATTTTTTGCTGTTAATATATGTACTCCTCTGGATTCTTCATTTTTGTTAAATCGCTTTTTATATTCTATGGTTGTAGGAAACTCTAATGTAGTATCGCCAAATACATGCAATACTTTGTTTGTTCCCAAAGCTTTATTTACAAGATGGGATGTTACAGTAGAATCCTTGCCCCCACTAAAAGAAACCATCATATCTGTTACTAGATATTGTTCTTGATATGATTGGATATACCGAACTGCCTCTTCAGTAATATAATTGTATCGATTTCTATTTGCCTTTACAAAAGTCTTAATATTGTCTTTAAAATAACTTTCATCAATCTTATCCCTGTATAAATCAAATATTTCTTTTATTTTATTTATTTTTTCCAAGGACCACTTATTGATAGTTGAAAGAGATATCTTGACTTTTTTTCCATCAATTATGTATGTTCCACCACCATACCACACTGATGAAACATCGTAACACAAGGGATTTTTTTCATTTTTAATTATAGCTAACAATAATTTTTCTTCTGGAAAAACTGGTCTTATGTCAGTTGCAATATACTTCCCTGGTTTTCCACATTCGGGACAAGATAAATCAAACACAGGAATATTACATTGTTCACACCAATAAATTGTTGTAGAAATAATTGTTTTGGCTTGGCATGATGTTTTTATGCACTTTTCTCCATTCATGGGTACCATACATTTGGGACATATTTTTTCTACCACACCTAAACCTCATTTCTTGATAACAACATCTGTATACCTATACAGCAAGTGGGACTAGCTATCCTACATACTTATTATCAGTTCAATTCATGGTTGTTATTAACAAGCAATATATCTGTAATATTACCACATTTTATGAGTTCTTTCAACTTTTTGCACATTCGACTCGCGGCTTCTTTTTAGTCGTTAACGACTAAAAAGATATATCACATAAATAAAATTTTGAGCAAATCAGTTTGTCTTATTATAAAAGTATCTTATTACACACCCTCCAAAAATTAGAAGCGTAATTATAGCTCCAACTACCCACCATTTAAAATCCGGCAGACTATTAAACCAATTATAGATTCGTATTATCGTTGCCAATACATAATATATGACCACAAATACAATTAGTCGTATTATCCAGTGTAGTACATGCCCTGCTCCACGCCCATATATAATTCCGAAGCTATAAAGTTCTCCTACCACTTTATATGCGACGGAAAACGCTAGAGCACCGATAAGAGCCATAAATATATAATTCTTGATAGAATCCTCAAATAGCGAAAAAGAACTTGTTATATATTCAAATAATAATTTCACTCACTTCCTCCACTGTTTTCGTCTCTTCTTCAACCACTCTGCAAATAACCTTTGAAGAAGTAATAAACATTACCCTTGCATAAAACTTCTTACCGACCTTTTCCCAAATACGCCCCGCTGACATTGTTCCCGTAGCTGCTGTATAGGGAGAATTTGCAATATAGCCCACGGTTCCGATATGCTTCATCACGACCTTTATTGCTTCCGAATCATACGGATTGTTTGGCTCTTTGATACATTTAACTTTCTTACCAATCTTAAACGGTGCTACGCCATAATAATGTTTAAATCCTGTAATTGTAATATACATCTCCTTCATATCAACTGCCTCCTATCTTTTATTGTTTGTTCTTTTATGTCCAAGAACAGTGCTAATTTATATGGGGATAATCACATTCTAATTCTTGATATGTCCCATAAAAAGGACATAAAGAAAGATGCAACACATTCTTGCATTGCATCCGGCTTTTAATTCTTTTAATATATCCCCCTACCACACCCTCACCAACTGCTCATAAAGCACAATATCCTGCGCATTCACCTGTCTGTTATCGTGATAATGTCCGAAGAACCAACGCTTGTAAGTCAGCTTCTGTCGTACTTCTTCCAGATATTTTGTCAACACGTTATTATCATGATATCCCAGCAGCGCCTGTGTGGAGGATGGCGCACAATGTGTGATCACGAAATCCGTCTTCCAGTCGTTTTGATTCAATACATCCAGTCCGTGCCGCATTTCCTCTTCCGTCGGAAGCTCTTCCTCCCACCACGAAATCCCTTTTACTCGGAACAAATACTTTCCCTGCCGGTCCAGTTGCTTTGCCTTTCTCTTCCAGTCCGGATCGTCCCCATCCAGAATGCCGTCTTTCACATCATGAGAGCTTGCTCCTCCAAAAGCGAAGAATTTTGCTCCGTCGATTTCATACATTTCCCCGCGCATCAGCATATAAATCGATGGACGAATCTCTTTGACCATTCCGCCGTTCCATTCTATTAGCGGAAACTCATCACTCATAAGTCTTGCATAGTTCTCATGGTTGCCCGGAACAAACAGCGTAGTAA
>JAFLTH010000079.1 GCA_022510525.1 Lachnospiraceae bacterium
CCCTTTTCTCCTCATAAGTCTCCAATACCGTCTTTTCCTTCACCGTAGCCCTCCTGTCTCTTTTTTCATACAGGACTACCGCCACGGTCGGATAAAAAGATATATACGTCTGAGGCAGTCCTGCCAAACAAATGTGAATCTCCGGCAGAATTGCCTGACTGCGCAGTGTCAAATTTAATGATGGAAGACTGCGCCTATTAAGAATCAAGATTTGTTTTTGATTTATGTTTTCTATGTGGGTATTGTATCATGTCATTTTGTGGAATACAATAGATTTTTTGAAATATTATTAACGTTTTATCGTTTATCAAGTTGTGAATGGATAAAGGAATTAGATCATATATATTTTTTCGAATTGGCACGAAATTATTTTGGAACAAAGAATTTGAAGAATTGTAAAGTGTTATGTTATAATTTGAAGCGACATACAAATCACAATTTAACGGTGGAAAAGAACTTATGTGGACATGTCCAAATTGCGGAAGAGAATTTAAAAGAACAAACCAAGACCACTATTGCGGCAAAGCTCCCGCTTCTATTGACGAATATATTCTGAAGCAGGAAATTGCTATTCAACCGGCCCTCATCAGCCTCAGAAATGCCATCCATGATGCGATACCAGAAGCAGAAGAAACGATTGCATGGAGTATGCCAACATGGAAAAAGAAAGGCTATATCATACACTTTTCAGTAAGCAAAAACCATATTGGGGTGCATGTAGGGGAAGAAGCAGTAACGCATTTCAATGAGAGGTTGAAGGGAATTGAGATTTATAAGGGTAATTTGCGGTTGAAGCTGAATCAAGAAATACCGCTCTCTCTTATTTCTGACATTGCAAAGTGGTGTTTCACAATGGATCAAATAAGCTAAAATCCAATTTATAGAACTGGGCAAATCGGAATTTATGGAGGAATAGATATGTTTGCTGAGATTTCAAAATGGTTAGATAATGCTTTAAATCAAGAGATTCCAGATGAAGTAGTTGCATTTTGTTTTAACCTGTATGAGGACGGTAACAATAAGTGGTCTATGGAAATCGTTGGAACGGATAGATTTGATGTGGAAGATGAAGATTGGTGTTGTGATGAAGTTACTGATTTTGGAACAAGAGATAATTGTTATACTTGGGAAGAATCTAAAAAGTGGGATGAGGTACTAAGTGAAATTACGTCTCTTTTGAAAGATTATCTTAAAAGTGGTGCATGTGCAAAGCTTCTAAAAGAAAAAAGTGGTATTGGTGTTGGATTTGTAGATGGAGATGTAGAAATAATCTATCAAAAGTAAATATCAGCTTCAAAGTTGTAGAGATAAACAAATTCCAGTTTGTAAAATGGAACAAATCGGAAGTTGGAGGTATAGAATCTATGAAAACAGTAATTAGAATAACTTTGATAACACTCATGCTACTTAGCCTGTTTGGATGTTCCAAAAAAGAGCCATCAGTGGTTAAGACTTATGAAACGACTGACCTTGAATCCGTTGATGAAAATTCGGAAAATGATGAGTGGGTTACTATGGTTAATCATTATGAGATGAGCGACGGCACTTGGAAAACAGATGATGACGAACATACATATCAATACAGATTAGAAATTACCGGGAGAATGGGTGATGCGGATAAAGATAGTACGTTTGTCTTTTTAAGTAACATAAAAGATATTACATTTGAACAAGCATGGAAAGCAAGTGGATTTAGTAGTAATATGGATGATTATTTCAAAAGAGAAGATGCAAGATTCGTGGCTATGAAATAGATAATTCCAATTAAAAAGAAGAAACTATCAGTTTATTTATCTGGAAAAATCGGCGTTTAGGAATGGGAAAAAACTATGAGTTTTGGTTGGATTAACTGGATTAACTTGGTAGCGATAGTGTGTCTTATTTTAATCAATATAATTGTCGCCAGAAAAGAATTGGCTGACAGATTTGACAGCAAATATTTAACTATCAATATCCTTGAGCAAATCGGAAGATATGCGTGTATGGCTCTTATGATTCTCCCGATTTTCACCAAAGAGTGGAAATTTGGTTTTAACTCCGTAACAGAAATGCTCATTTGGATATGCTTAACGATACTACTATTGTTGATTTATAGCCTTCTTTGGATTAAGAAAGCTAATGGTGGAATAGGCATTCTCTATGGATTGGCAATTGTTCCCGTTGTTTTGTTCTTGCTGAATGGTATTTTGCTTCGGCATCACGCATTGGTTATTGCTGCATTAGTTTTTGGGATTTCTCATTTCATCATAGTCAAAGAAAATATATGATAAAAATTCAAGAAGAGATCGGCTTTCTTTTTTCTGTTCCTGAAGGTGCATGGTGCCGATCCCTATGTGAAATGCTACAGAATCCATTACGCCGACAATGGCGAAGCATATACGTGTTCGGTAATGTGGTTTCTTGAAGATGAAGGATTTATGATCTCATTGGACAGCTACTCTGATAATCCGGTACATACCATGCCTGTTGAGGTATTTGGTTAAGAACACAAAGTTTGAAATTGTCAAAAACGAAAAAACACATTTAAATAAAATTGCCCTGACCAAGGCTTGCGCATATTATAAAAGGAGGTTTCAACCATGAAAATCCAGGAATCCGCAGAAAACTATCTCGAGACAATCTTAATGCTCAGTCAGCAAAAAGGCAACGTCCGCTCTATCGACATCGCTCACGAACTGGAATTCAAAAAACCAAGTGTCAGTGTAGCGATGAAAAATCTACGTGAAAACGGCTATATCAACGTAGACGACAACGGCTTTATCACTCTCACGCCTTCCGGCAAGGAAATAGCCGAAACCATGTATGAGCGTCACATCCTCATATCCAACTGGCTTATCAAGCTTGGCGTAGATGAAAAAACCGCAGTTGATGATGCCTGCAAGATAGAGCATGTCTTAAGCAAGGAGAGTTTTGATGCTATCAAGAAGCACGTTATCGGACAATAGACTTATTGCGCCAGCCACCCTGTAGATACCTTGCGGCGGCTACAATAAGTGCTATTGCCCAGCCTATGCAGAACGACCACCATATTATGTCAACCCCTACCGTTTCCGCAAAACATACGGTCAAAAATAGGCGGATAATGAAACTAAGCAATGTGGTCATTATGAACCAGCTCATATCACCGCTCCCCTTAAAAGTGGCTTTTATCAGCATATATGCGGAAAATACCACAAGGAACGCGCCCACTACCCTTATATACGTGGCTCCCACCGCAATTACCTGCTCAATATCAGTCTCGTTTTTTTCTACAAAAAGCCCAATGATCTGATTCGGAAAAATCTCAAATGCAGCTGTCATCACAAGAGAAATAAAGCCGCAGCTAAAAAATGAGGCTTTAAGACCGGGCCATATTCTTTCTTCTTTGCATGCCCCGATATTCTGCCCTACATAATTGGAATAGGCATTACTGTAATTGATGGGAATTGCCGTTGCAAGATTGACTACCTTGGTCGCTGCTGCACTTCCTGCAATAACAGCCTCTCCGAAACCGTTAATTGTTGCCTGCACAATCACCGAACCTACCGATACAATGGACTGCTGAAGCGCAGACGGCAACCCAAGCCTTAGCATGGTTAAAAGCAGTTCTTTATCAAATAAGCTCATAGTTATATCTCTTTCAAATCCTGATAATAACTTCGGCATATCTGCAATCGCCAGTGATGCGGCTACAAGCTGAGAAATCGCTGTTGCAAGCGCCGCTCCCCCTACTCCCCCGTTAAAAGCAATTATAAAAAGCAAATCAAGTATGACATTGAGAACCGACGAGATTACCAGAAATTTAAGCGGAGTTCTGGAATCCCCCAAAGCTACATACACACCATTCAAAGCGTTGTATACAAAAATAGGAATACACCCCGCAAAATAAAAACGCAGGTAAGTTACGCCTATCGGGATAATATCAACAGGCGTATTTACAATACGAAGAATCGGCTCGGCTCCCAGCCATATTCCAATTGTTGATACAAGTGCAATTCCGGCGGAAAAAATAGTTGATGTAGTCATACACTGCCATATTTTATCGGTTTTACCGGCTCCGAAATACTGCGCAATCACAATGGCGCCGCCAAGAGCAAAACCGGTAGCAAGCTGTACAAAAACCGCCGTTATGCTGCTTGCGCTCCCTACGGCGGCAAGTGCGTCGGTTCCAAGCCTTTTTCCCACAATTATGGTGTCAATGACATTATAAAGCTGCTGAAAGAGATTGGAAAGTATCATAGGAATAGCAAAAAAGAGAATCGTGCCAAGAGGATTCCCTTCCGTCATTTTGTGTGTTTTGGATTCTTTTGTGTTATTTACGCGGTTTAAATTATTCATATTTTTATACTATTATTAATATAACTCTATGTGTTTATATTAGTTATTACACTATTTAATATATCTATATTATTAAACTGTTTATATTATATTATTTCTTTATATTATACATTATTAAGCTGTGCGCTTGCTTTTAGGAAGGTTTTGTATATATTGCATAAAATTAATTATAATAAAATTTACATTTTTTTGTTTCAAAATGTTATATTTTGTAGTATTATATATTATGAGATATATTTTTACTTTTTTAAAGGATCATCAATCCTATTTTTTCTCATATAATAAATAGCTAGCAAAAAAACACACTGCATTAAGGAGTAAAGAATTGAAACAATTTAATATAACTTACGAAAATGATGAAAAATTTCTGAAAAAAATAGAAGAAATCAAACAGTGGTGCGAGTCCAATACAGCATACACTCTGATTTTCCGAATCTATTCGATAGATATGGAAAAAGAGCATATTGCTCATGTTTGTAACCTTTTAGACGAGAATATGCCGGATGCTCTATATTTTGGATGTACAACAAATGGTAACATTCTGGATGGTGCATTTATAGAATCAAATATTCTGTTGACCTGTACCATCTTTGAAGATAAATCCACACAGGCGAAGCTGCTTCAGTACCCTTTTACGGAAGATAACTATAAGGATGCTGTGGATGATCTGAAACGTCATTGTGATGAGAATCCCTGGGTCAATTCCATAGAAATGCTTGCAACTATCATGAATATGTCCATGAAAGGCTACTGCGATGAGATGAGTACGCTCAGGAAAGATATTCAGGTTTTTGGCGGCGGTGCTTTCAATCCTGATTTGGATGATGAAACTGCATATGTTTTCTCCAAGGGAAACGGCTTTTTAGGACACGGTATTATTTTTCTAATGATGGGCGGTGAGAATTTCCATACATACAGCACATTTATAGCCGGCTGGAAACCGCTGAAGAGAAGATTCCGTATTACCAAAGCGGACAAAGAAGTCTTATATGAGTTGGACGGGAAACCGGCCTTTGAAGTTTACAAGAGATATCTTAACATAGAGAAGAATGAAAACTTCTTTTCCAACACACTGGAATTTCCACTTTTTCTGGAAAGGGAAGAAGTCAATATCCTCCGTTGTCCTCTTTCCGTAAACGATGACAATTCGCTGGTTATGTCCTCGGATATGGAGGAAAATGCCTATGTGAAGATTGCTTATGGGGATCCTGATACAATTCTGAGCAGTATCCGTGAAGACGGACAAAAGGTTGCGGATTTCCAGCCCGAAGTCATTGAGACATTTTCCTGTGCAGTCAGAAGAGCGTTCTGGGGCGATGTAAATATCAGCAAGGAAACTGTAATGTTCAGCGATGTGGCTCCAACAGCGGGCTTTTATACCCACGGAGAATTCATTCGAATAGACGACAACATGCTGAACTTTAACATAACACTTGTTATCGTTGCTATGCGTGAAGGGGATCCGGTTGGAGAAAAAATAGATTTTCGTGGTCCTACTTTCAAGAAACTGGATAAGATTCCTATGATATGGCGATTTGTATCCTTTATCGAGGCTGCCACGGCCGAACTTGAAGCAATGAACGATAAATTGTCTATTGCTGCTATCACAGACGGATTGACCAGATTATATAACCGTGCCGAAATCGAAAGGCGTATAAATAAAGCGCTGGAAAATATTGAAGGCGAACCTGGAAATGACAAAGTACATTTGATTATGTTAGATATTGATAATTTCAAGAAAGTTAATGATGTATACGGACATAAGGAAGGTGACGATGTCATCATAGCGCTCTCCGACATCTTAAGACAGGCAGCCGATGGCCTTCCTCATGCTTCTGCCGGAAGATGGGGCGGCGAGGAATTTATGCTGCTGTTAGAGGGAAATAATACCGATGAAGCCATGGCCACAGCTGAGAAAATACGAGAAGCTTTCGCGGCAGTTGATTTCAAGATTTCCGGACAGCATACGGCCAGCGTGGGCGTAACACAGGTTATAGTCGGTGAAGCAGCCGATAAAATGTGCAGCAGAGTAGATAATGCGCTGTATATGGCTAAAGAAGCCGGCAAAAACCGGGTAGTACGGTTGGATTCATAAAAAATTTGCAATCTTCAGTTCTTAAAGCTATGAATGGGAGCCGGAATTCTTCCGCTCCTGTTCACAAAAGCATCACATGAAAACTGATTAACCGGCATAATCGGCGCATATCCCAACAGTCCGCCAAACTCAACAGTCTCACCTACTCCTTTTCCCACTACCGGAATAAGACGTACCGCGGTAGTCTTCTGATTAACCATTCCAATTGCCATCTCATCCGCAATGATTCCTGAAATAGTTGTAGACTTAGTATCTCCGGGAATTGCTATCATATCAAGCCCTACGGAGCAGACACAGGTCATAGCTTCAAGTTTTTCCAACGTTAGTGCACCGGCGGTAACCGCATCTATCATACCCTGGTCTTCGCTGACCGGAATAAAGGCACCGCTTAGGCCCCCTACATATGAAGATGCCATCACTCCGCCCTTTTTCACCTGATCATTTAAAAGTGCAAGTGCTGCCGTAGTACCGGGCGCACCGGCATGTTCAAGTCCGATTTCGCATAAAATATCTGCAACACTGTCTCCTATTGCCGGAGTCGGCGCAAGAGACAGATCCACGATTCCAAAAGGCACATTGAGTCGCTTAGATGCCTCTTTGGCAACAAGCTGCCCTACACGGGTCACCTTAAAGGCCGTCTTCTTTATAGTCTCACACAGTACCTCAAAACTTTCGCCTCTGATTTTACTAATTGCAGTCTTAACAACTCCGGGACCGCTTACTCCCACATTTATTATCTTATCCGCTTCTGTCACGCCATGAAAAGCGCCTGCCATAAACGGATTATCATCCGGTGCATTACAGAAAACAACCAGTTTCGCACAGCCAAGTGAATCGTTTTCCTTGGTAGTCTCAGCAGTCTGCTTAATGATTTCTCCCATCATTTTTACGGCATCCATATTGATTCCGGTTTTGGTAGAACCCAAATTGACGGAACTGCAGACTCTTTCGGTTACTGAGAGTGCTTTGGGAATAGATTGTATTAAAAATTCATCGGCTTTAGTCATTCCCTTAGAGACCAGTGCGGAATAGCCGCCAATGAAATTCACTCCTACTTCATGCGCCACCTTATCCAAAGTCATGGCTATTGATACATAGTCCTCTGTGCACTTACATGCAGCACCACCCACAAGCGCAATGGGCGTAACAGAAATTCGTTTATTCACAATCGGTATGCCGTATTCTCCTGAGATTTCCTCTCCGGTTTTTACCAGGTCTTTGGCTGCTTCATATATTTTATGGTAAATCTTTTCATTTAATATTTTTAAATCCGAATCTATACAGTCAAGGAGACTTATACCCAGTGTAATGGTTCTTACATCCAGATTTTCCTTTTCAATCATTTCATTGGTTTCTGCTACTTCAAATATATTAATCATTGTGGTAATTATCCTTCCTTATCAACAGACCTTTAAATCCTGTGCATCTGATTAAAAATCTCTTCCTTCTGGCACTTGATGATAACACCGATACTTTCACCCAGTTTGCCCAGTTCTTCTACAATGACTGTAAAATCTTTCTTAGTCTGATTAGTATCAACTATCATCATCATATTAAAATAATCCTGTACAATGGTCTGGGAAATATCCAGAATATTAATCTGATTGTCTGCCAGATAAGTACATACCTTTGCAATAATCCCTACCGTATCTTTTCCTACAACTGTAATAATTGTCTTTTTCATCCTGTTCTCCCATTCTTATATTAGATATATATGAATATCATTATCTCAAATATTATTGCACTATATTTCGACCATATCCGAAACTTCACTTCTTTTTGCAACATGGATAGGAAAATCCCCGTCTTTATATCCTGAATCCGACATAATGAGCTCCAGCTTAACCGCCTCATAAGCAAGCTCGGGAAGATTGTTTTCCTTACTCAGATGTGCCAGCATAACAGCCTCAATATGGTCATTAAAAAGGCGACAAAGCAATTTCCCGGCCGCCTCATTGGACAAATGTCCCTTTTCGCCTAAGATGCGCTGCTTCAGATAATAGGGATAAGAACCCACCTGAAGCATATTAATGTCATGGTTGGCTTCAAGGTAAATTGCATCCAAATCCTTCATGCATTCTATCGTATAATCGTTATAACAGCCAAGGTCCGTAACTATTCCCACTTTCTTTTTATCATGGGTGATTTTATATGCCACCGGTTCTGCCGCATCATGTGAAGTTCTCATAGGATACAGCGTCATATCTTTTATTATGTATTTTTGATCCGGCAAAATACTGCAAAACAGCGAATCATCTATTTCACCTAAAGAGGAAGTCTGCCTTATTTCATTAATGGTACCGGCCGTTGCATAAATCGGAATCCCGTATTTTCTGGAAATAACACCGAGACCTTTTATGTGATCCGAGTGCTCATGGGTTATAAAAATACCGTCTATCTCGGATAATTTTAAGCCAAGTGTGGCAGCTCCTGCCTCAATCCGTTTTGCACTGATTCCTACATCAATAAGGAGATGTGTTGTGTCAGAACCTACATATACACAATTCCCGCTGCTTCCGCTTGCTATGCTGCATAATCTCATAAGTATATCAATCTTTCCAATAAATTTTTATCATATCACCGTTGTGGATTGGCTCCATATACTGCGCATTCCTGCCGTTTATTTCGGTAATAATCCCACTTCCCTGCGGGGTGGATAAATCAAAATCTATGTAGTCAAATACATCTACAAAAATATAGCCCGTCTTGCCGACCAGAATAATCTGCTCATCGTTTACCGTCACCTGTATTGAGGTTGGGTCAGTGTTAACTGATGCCGCTGAAGTATCCGGTGCAGGTCCTGTTGCTGCATCTGATGCTGTTCCGGTTTCAGAGCCTGCTGCTGTATTCGCTGTTGTCTCAGATGCAGAACCTGTTGCTGCATTGTCCCCTGTATTCTGCGCACTATTCTCTTGATTACTTCCCGAATTAGCTTCGGCATCTCCGGAAGCACCATTTTCTGACACATCTGTCACATTTTCTCCGGAAGCATCTTGCACATTCTTCAAATCCTGTTCATTCTGCACATCCTGCTGAACATCTTGTTGCGCATCCTGCCCATTTTCCGTATTTTCAAGCCCTGCACCCATTGCCGCAAAGGGATCCTCTCTCTTTTTAGGCTCGCTTTTAACATAGGTGCCGTCATCCTCCGGCAGATTGGCAAAAGTATCTGGCGCACCGCTGCCGTAAATATCCCTGTCGGATAACTGTAACTCCTCCATTGTCCAGATTACGGAAAAATTCTCATAAACCTTGGTATCCATATCGGAAAGCTTATTATTTACATAAATATTCATGTCCTCATTTACGATAACATCCATAAACTCTGCTATCTGTCTCACGGTATAATAGCTTATAAACTCAATATTATCGTTTTCCTGTATACTGTAATAACCGGACTGTAAATTACCGTTTACAGAAGCAAACTCCGGAAGTTCAACTTTTTTCTCATTGACCTCAACCCACATGGTTGCACCGTATTCCGGAAGCTGGTTGATATCTATAGAAGCCGGCTCTCCGGCAGTTGATTCAATCACCTTAATCTGGTCGTTGGCATGAATAGTTGTATAAATATCCGCCTCCTGCCCATTGACGGTTATTACGGCAGCTTCACCAAGAGCACCCCTGGTAATACGGGGTTTGCCGTTTACAAAATAGTTCAGTTCCTTTCCACGCTTCGGGAAAAGTCCGTCATGGGCAAATTCAGCCTGCATAGCGGCATCCACTACCGCAAGTTTATTATTATCATACAGCTTGACTCTCTGCTCATTAAAATACACAAAGATAAAATTATTGCTCTGCTCATAAAAACTTAAACATATGCCTATAGGCGTAACCATCAGCGAATCTTTTTTGGCATTTTCATCATAAAAGTTTATCTGCTGCATGACCTCTTCGCCGCGGACCGCTACCCTCTCCTCCTGGATTCCAAGTTCTTTGGCAAGCGCATCGGTATAACCCTCCAGTTTACCGCCGCCTCCGACTACAAAGACTGCGCTGACCGGCTTATCACCGTTTAATTCCTTAATCTTATCCGATACCTGTTTAGCCATATCCTGAATCACAGGCGCCGCCACTTCCAGAAGCTGCTTTTTGGTGATAGTCTGGATCAATCCCATTATATCTTTATATTCTATCGTTTCTTTTTCTTCGGCTTGCCGTTTAATGTTTTCAGCGGTTTTAAAATCCACCAGACAGTGTTTGGCAATTACTTCCGTCAGGGCATCTCCCGCAATGGGAATCATTCCGTAAGCAATAATACTGCCGTCCCTGGTAACGGAAATATCGGATGTACCGGCACCCACATCAACAAGTGCCATATTGAGCATACGATACATCTGCGGTATCGCCACCTGTATCGCCGCAATAGGCTCCAGAGTCAGATTGACAACTTCAAGACCTGCAATTCCTACCGCCTTATAAAGACCGTCTACCACATCATCCGGAAGAAATGTGGCAATTATATCGGCTCCGATAGACTTTGCCTTATGCCCTTCCAGATTGCTTATCGCATAACCGTTCAGATAATAACGTATAATTGAATATCCCACGCAGTAGAATTTTATTTCGGAATTGTTGGATTCAAGAAATTCCGAATAAGCTTTCTCAACACCCATGGAGTCCAACGCATAAATATCTTCTCCGTTTATTTCCTTATCGGCTGCAAACTCACATTCCACTCTTGTTGTCATAGTACGCAGCACACGACCTGCCGCTGCAATACATACATCCTTAAGCGGTCTTCCTATTTGAGCTTCCAGATTGGTTTTTACCTCGTTAATTGTAGAACCCACCTTATGGATATCATGAATTTGTCCATCCAGCATAGCACGTGTCTCATGTTCCCTGATACACTGCGCTGCCACATGAAAATGCTCTCCGGTCCTATATCCTACCGTACCTACAATACTTCTGGTTCCAATATCCAGACCAAACACTATCTGACTGGGTAATTTCATTGTTTCTGCCACAGATATTCCTCCAATTTTCTATCAATCTGTTTACAAGCGGACTCAAAGTCACCACTGTTATCAATGATCACACTGCAATGTTTACGGAATTCTTCTTCCGATAACTGCTTTTGTATTATACTGTCTATCTTTTCATCAGTATAAGCCCTTGAGCTTTTAAGCCTCTGCCGCCTTATACCTATGTCCGTGTGAATATACCAAAGCTCATCTACAATGCCGGTGTATCCTGCCTCTATTAAAAGCGCAGCTTCTATAAAAAGAAAATCTAACTTATTTTCTTTTTTTCTCTCGTGGATATATTCTAAAACATATTCTTTTACGGCAGGATGAACTATATCGTTTACTTTTTCAAGCAAGTTCTTATCCGTAAAAATTTTTTCAGCCATTTTGGCTTTGTTTATACTTCTATCATCATTTAAAATACCGTCTCCAAGAAGAGCAGTCAACTCATCATAGCATTTCCTGCCGGGTTCTTCAAGCATATGAGCTGCTTTATCTGCCATAATTATATCGCAGTTGTAATTACTGCTTATATATTCCAAGATTCTTGACTTCCCGGCACCCACACCGCCTGTTATGCCTATTACTTTCATATCGGTCATTTTCCCTCAGCACAATAAACTTTTGCCTTTTGTGTAACACATGTTATTTATTTAGCATCATACCAGGTCATACCGGTATGCAAATCTATCTCCAGCGTCACCGCCAGTTCAGCTGCCTTCTGCATTTCTTCCGTAAGAATCTGCCTTACCTTCTCTTCTTCAGGTGCATAAGTTTCAATCAACAGTTCATCATGCACCTGCAGAATCAATCTTGAGTGCAGCCCCTCATCCTTTAATCTCGACCAGACATTTATCATCGCAATCTTGATGATATCGGCCGCTGTACCCTGAATCGGTGAATTCATGGCCACGCGCTCTCCAAAAGAACGCTGCATGAAATTACTCGAAGACAGTTCCGGAATCGGTCTTCTCCTGCCAAACATGGTTGTCACATAGCCATTCGCTTTAGCATCCTCTACCATTTTATCCAGAAAAGTCTTAATCCCCGGATAAGTTGCAAAATACTGCTCTATATACTCCGCAGCCTCTTTTTTGGAAATGCTGAGATCCTGGCTTAAACCAAATGAACTTATACCATACACAATTCCGAAATTGACCGCCTTGGCATTACGCCTCTGTAAATCCGTCACTTCCTCAAAGGGAGTATGAAATACCTTTGAAGCGGTAATTCTGTGAATATCCTCGTCCATCTGATATGCTTCAATGAGCTGCTTATCAGCCGACATATGTGCCAAAACTCTGAGCTCAATCTGCGAATAATCCGCATCCATAAAGATATATCCCTCTTTTGGGACAAAAACCTTTCTAATTTTTCTCCCAAGCTCCATACGTATCGGAATATTTTGAAGATTAGGCTCGGTAGAGCTTATCCTTCCGGTTGCGGTAATAGTCTGATTAAAAGTAGAATGTATGCGGTTATCTTCACCAATATAGTTTGCCAATCCGTCAGCATATGTGGATTTAAGCTTAGTAAGCCCCCTGTATTCCAATATATCTGCAATTATCGGATAATCGGGAGCAAGTTTTTCTAAAATATCCGCGGCCGTGGAATAGCCTGTCTTAGTCTTCTTTCCGCCCTTAATACCCATCTTGTCAAAAAGAATCTCGCCAAGCTGTTTGGGGGAATTAATATTGAACCGGATCCCCGCCTTATCATAAATAGCCTGCTCCAGTTGTACAATACGGCCTGTCAAAGCTTCCCCGTAAGTCTTAAGCTCATCCGGAAGCGCAATGATTCCATAGCGTTCCATATCATATAATACCTTAGTCAAAGGCAGTTCTATGTCATAAAGAAGAGAAAGCATGCCCTGCTCTTTTAACTTGCTTTTAAGAACGGATGCTGCCGTCAGGCAGACATAGGCCTGAAAACAGGCAAATTCCATAAATTCTTTGGGCTTTTTCTCAAATGTTTCAACATAGGACAGCTTTTCACAAACCTGCTTTTTATCGGGAAGAAGCAGATTCAGGTGTTCATTTGCAATAGCTTCGACATCATAGTCATTTTTTAACGGATTGAGCAAATAGGCGGCAAGAAGAATGTCAAAGTACTTTTTCTCCCTGTAGGCTGCCATTACATCTGTGTTGCCTTTTTGTATATTATTTGCTGAACCGTTTGAACACTCTTCTATCACGTCATATATTTGCTTGATATCACATATATTCAGTTTACATGACTCGGCTTTATTTAGCTTTATTAGTTTATCCGATAAATACTGACCTGTCACAAAGCCCTGACATGGTATAAAATAAACCTCATCCTTAGCATACGCAATTGCGATTCCTGCAAGGCCTTCATAAGCCTTATCAGTTCCAATCCCTTTATGCCCCTTCATTGCCGTAGTGCCTGAATCTATATCCCGCAAAACCGACAATCCGATTTCACAGCCGTCTTTTTCTCCACACAGCTTTTCTAACCGTTCAAACAGAGCCTCAACATCCGCAAGCTCCCTAAGCTCCTTAAAACTCTCCGCCTGGGAATTTTCCACAAGTGCATCCTTTTTAAACCTTGGTAATATATTCTTAAATTCAAGTTGTTTACATAATATATAGGCTTCCTCGGTATAAAAATCCCCTATCTTTGCCTCATCGAAAGAAAAATCAAAGTCTGCATTAACGTTTATTGTTGCCAGCCTTTTACTCAGATCCGCCAAGTCTTTATTATTGATAAGAGATTCCCTGACAGCCTTTTTACTTATCTCATCTACTTTCTCATATATGTTTTCAAGAGAGCCAAACTGTACCATCAGCTCGGCAGCCGTCTTTTCTCCAACCTTGGGCACGCCCGGAATATTGTCAGCGGTATCTCCCATAAGTGCCTTTAAATCGATAAACTGCTTAGGAGTTACCTGATATTTTTCCTTAACGTCTTTGGCATAATAATCTTCTACCTCGGTTTTGCCGCCCTTGGTCTTGGGAATGCGGATTTTGATATGCTCAGATGCAACCTGCAGAAGATCTCTGTCCCCGGAAACAAGCGACACCTCCATACCCTCTTTCTCCCCACGGTTTGCAAGCGTACCAAGAATATCGTCAGCCTCAAGTCCTGCCTGCTCCACTATGCATATTCCCATGGATTTAAGCACTTCTTTCATCATAGGAACCTGCTCCCTAAGTTCCTCCGGCATCGGTTTCCTTGTACCTTTATATTCACTGTAAATCTCATGTCTGAATGTCGGCGCATGGACGTCAAACGCCACTGTCAGAAATTCAGGCTTTTCTTCCTCAAGAATTTTAAACATAATATTTAAAAAGCCGTAAATCGCATTAGTATGAAAACCTTTACCGTTAGTCAGCATAGGCAGTCCGTAAAAAGCCCTGTTTAAAATACTATGACCATCGATTAAAACCAACTTGGAAGCCATTTTAAAGATTACCTTTCAATATAATAATATACTAATGGAATAAAATAACAAGCGATATCAAAATTGCACAGACAACTGCTGCTTCAAGCCAAAAAAGAGTAAGCTTGAGTTTATGATTAAAATTAACATCCTGCCTTGCTCCGGTCATTTTCCCGGCCAAAGCATTCTGTAGATTAAAATTACTACCGCTTTCCAGTCGTTCAAGACCCTCTACCACAAGAAACTGAATAGAAAGTTCTTCCGTACACTCCTGACAGGAATCAATATGATCTATAAACTCTTTTAACTCTTTGCTGGTTAAATCATCATGCAAAAATGCAGGAATCATTTTTTCCGTATCCTTGCAATTCATAGTAATTGCCATGCCTTTCCCACTATATACTTTACGACTTATTATATACCATAATGCTGCGCTTTGCAAAAAATACTTGCCAATACTTTTTACTTATGATATTATATTATTCGGCTGTTACATACGCCGTCGTGTCGGAATGGCAGACGAGGCAGACTCAAAATCTGTTGTGGGCAACCACGTGTGGGTTCAAGTCCCACCGACGGCATTAAAAAAGCGCGAAACAGAACTGAAACGGTTCCGGTTTTGCGTTTTTTTTCTATCTATTCCAGCTCCGGGATCCCCCACATCTCATAGGATAAACGATAGATATTTTCTATTTTTTTCCGGTTTTCTTCATATAATTGCCTGTTTTCGGATGTATCATCCAATAGGTTTCCATGTCTGTCA
>JAFLTH010000008.1 GCA_022510525.1 Lachnospiraceae bacterium
GGCAACGGACTCTGACTCCGTCATTTCAAGGTTCGAATCCTTGTAGCCCAGCTATTGACCTCGGTGAAGTAATTCGCTGAGGTTTTTGTTTTAGGAAATAGAAGAAAGGCAATAAGATGTACACTTTTCAAAGCAGGATACGCTATAGTGAAACTGACAAAGACGGAAATCTGACACTGGAATCGTTACTGGATTATTTTCAGGATAGTTCCATCTTTCATTCGGAAGAACTGGGTCTGGGTATCGATTATCTGGCAGAAAAAAATATAGCCTGGGTATTGTCTTCATGGCAGATTGTAGTAGAGAGATATCCGCACCTGTGTGAGAATGTGATAATTGGAACAGCCCCTTACGAATTTAAGGGATTTATCGGCTACAGGAATTTCTGGATGGAAACAGAAACAGGAGAAAAGCTGGCCTATGCCAACTCAATCTGGAGTCTGATGGATTTAAGCAAGATGGCGCCAGCAAAACCGCCGGTGGAAATGGTAGAGGGATATACTTTGTCTCCAAAATTACAGATGGATTATGCACCCAGAAAAATCACAGTTCCATCAGAGGGTAAACCACAGGATTTAATCGAGGTCAAAGCGCATCATCTGGATACAAACGGGCATGTCAACAATGGCCAGTATGTAAGAATGGCAATGGATTATATTCCGGATAACTTTCATATTCGACAGCTTAGAGCAGAGTATAAAAAGCCGGCAGTATTAAATGATAAGATTCTTCCAATTGTAGTTACCAGTGAAGGCGAAACTATTTATACCGTATCATTAAACGGAGAGAATGACGATCCATACAGCATAATAGAACTGACACCGGTGTCATAAATCTGCTTGCCAGTCACAAAAACCACAAACCGATATAATATACATTATAGGAGCAATAATGATAGAATTAGGCAAAATACAAACTTTAAAAATAGTAAAAAAAGTAGATTTCGGAATATACCTGGCAGATGAAGACTCTCCGTCAGATAAGGTTCTTCTGCCTATTAAGCAGGTGCCTAAAGGAGCGGAGTTGAATGATGAAATAGAAGTATTTATTTACCGCGACTCCAAGGACCGCCTTATTGCGACTACCAATATGCCTAAACTTACCCTCGGAGAGGTGGCAAGACTGACAGTTGCACAGACCGGCAAAATCGGTGCGTTTTTAGACTGGGGGCTTGAGAAAGATCTTTTACTGCCTTTCAGGGAGCAGACTAAGAAGCTTAGAGAGGGCGAAGAGTGTCTGGCGGCACTCTATATTGATAAGAGTAACAGGCTTTGTGCCACTATGAAAATATATCCATATTTACGACAGGATTCCGATTATAATAAGGATGACAGGGTAACGGGTGTCGTATATGAAATAAGTGATAATTTTGGAGCCTTTGTGGCGGTAGATGATATTTATTCCGCTCTGATTCCCAGGAATGAACTGTATGGAAATATCCGTACGGGAGATACTGTTACGGCCAGAGTTACAGAGGTAAAGGAAGATGGAAAGCTGAGTTTAAGCATCAGGGAAAAAGCTTATTTACAGATAGGTCAGGATGCGGAAAAAATATTACAGATAATAGACAGTTATGATGGTGTGCTTCCCTTTTCAGATAAGGCATCACCGGAGACAATCAAGAGAGAGACCCAGATGAGTAAGAATGAATTTAAAAGAGCTGTCGGACATCTTTTAAAAGAGAAGAAGATATCTATCGGAGAAAAATCCATTCGAAGAATATAGAAGAAAGGAAATACATCTTAGATGAATAGTAAAAAGGTTAATTGGCTTTTTTTAAGTATAATACTTTTTGAATTTTTTATTGTAGGAGCTATTCTTGTTTTGAATCTTGTTTTTAAGGTGAGGTTCTCACTGAGCATAGTAGAAAACCTTATTCTCAGTGAAATGATACTGTTTTTACCTGCGCTGATATTTATACTTGCGTCATTAAACGGGCGAGGGGCTCAGAGCTTAAATGAAATGCTTGGTTTTCACAAGATAAAGATATCCACATTTTTTATGATAATTCTTTTTACTATACTGATAATGCCAATGACAACCGTGCTCAATGCAATTTCTATGCTTTTCGTGGATAATGCAGTGACTGCCATAAGCGGAGATGTTCTTAGGATGCCGTTTCCGGTCATGCTGTTTATGATAGGCATATTCGGACCGTTCTGTGAGGAATTTGTTTTTCGCGGCGTGATTTACAAAGGTTACAAAAATTCCGGACCGGTACTTTGGTCCATATTCTGGTCAGCATTATTGTTTGGTTTAATGCATTTGAATTTCAATCAGGCGGCGTATGCCATTGCGATTGGAATAATGTTTGCATTGCTGGTGGAGGCAACCGGAAGTCTCTGGTCCTCTGCGATAGCACATATGTTTTTTAATTCGCAAGAGGTGTGCCTTATGTATATTATGAATCATCTGAGGCCTGATACTTATAATGGCAGCGCGGACTATACACTTACAAAAGAAACTCTTATTTCTGTCATAGGTCCATATCTTATAATAGCTGTAATAGCAACATCGCTGGCAGTATGCGTGCTGGTATGGATTGCCAAAAACGAGCGCAGGGAGAATGCACTCAGAAACATATGGTTTTGGCGCAAAAGTAGAGGCGCACATCTGGTCAGTATTCCGCTTATTATCGCAATAGTATTGTGTCTTGCTTATATGAGTTTGGATTTGGTTTTGGAAATGCTTGCATAATAAAAACGCCATCGGTATAGCCGGTGACGTTTTGAATAATAGAATTAAAGTGTATGATTAAACATACATATCAAAGTTGGAGCCGACTGCAGGATTGACAGAGCGTTCCATTGCTGCAGCATCTATCATTTCAACAATCTGACCTCCTGTTGATGAAACGGCGTCCAATGACTTGCTAAGCATCGCTACGCCCAAAGCTGAATTAGTAGGAATCGATGACATAGATAAAGATAATCTTGCAAGATCCATATTCAACACCATCCTTTCAATCATATTTACAAATCTATTATTATGTATATATAATAACATATAAGTTGTTAACTTACAAGGAAAGAAATATGAAAAAGATTAAATTATTAGGAATGAAACTGCAGGACCGGTATGCAAGGGAATCCCTTATACTGGCAGATCGTTTTCTTAAACAAAGAGCAGTTAATATAATATTATATTTGACCACGTCGGTGCTTTTGGAGGCAGCTGAAAATGAGGAAGAAAAAGCGTGGATTGAAGCTGCGGACGCGACATTATGGGGAGATACCCAGATACTGAAAGTTGCGGAAATCACTGCCAGAGGCAGAGCCAATGAGGTGGAGGACAAAGAATTCCTTAAAAGTTTTCTTCGTCGGATGGCAAGAGCCCATAAGTCTATTCTTGTGCTTGCCGATACGGAAGAACAGGCGCAGAATCTGAAAGAAGAACTTATCCGTATGCAAAACGGAATTACGGTAGTCGGAACTATGGCCATTCAGGATACGGAGGACAGTAAAGAGGATCTGATCAATGAAATAAATATGATAGCTCCATCAGTCATAATGGTAAGGATGCCCTTTTCAATGCAGCAGAAATGGCTCATGCAGAGCAGACAGTATATGAATGCCGGACTCTGGATTGGAATGCCTGAAGACTTTAACTGTATACAAAAGAAAGAAATGCCTATGGAAAAAATGGGCAAACGTATTTTAAATGTAATATTTAGCAGAAAAGTTAATAAATATAAAAAATAGAGATGCAGTCAATGCCCGGCAGCATCTCTTATATTTACTTTTGTATAGTTTGTCCAACACATTTTTATACCAAAATCTGACAAAGTAATTAAAATATATACAAAAAAAGTGTGATTTGAGGTAGATTTTTTTGTTAAAATATATTAAAATAAAAAGCGGATGTTACATTTTGCAGAAATAAGTTATTAGCAATCTTGTACAAAATATATAACTATGCACATATCATTAGTTATAGCTTTTGTAATTAACTACTTTATAAAGGTGGGGTTAGCGATGATTTCAAATCAGATTTTACAGAATACTATTGAGGGGTTAAAATCCATTACCCGTGTGGAACTTTGCGTAATGGATATTGACGGTAAGCCGGTAGCAATGACTTCCGATGAAATGGAGAAATGTGAGAAACCGGCGGCTGAATTTGCAAAGTCTCCGGCTGATGCACAGGAGATACAAGGGTACCAGTATTTTAAAATTTTTGATGAACAGCAGCTGGAATACATATTAATAGCACAGGGTATAGGAGAGGACATCTATATGATCGGTAAGATGTCTGTTTTCCAGATTCAGAATTTGCTGATTGCATATAAAGAGAGATTTGACAAAGATAATTTTATTAAAAATCTTTTGTTGGACAATCTGCTGCTGGTAGATATATACAGTCGTGCCAAGAAACTTCATATACAGACTGACGATAAGCGTGTTGCGATGATTGTAGAAACTGAGAATACAAAGGAAAGTAACGTGCTGGAGCTTATGCGTTCTTATTTCGGCAGTAACAGTCGTGATTTTGTAACGGCGGTGGATGAGAATAATATAATCATTGTGAAAAATCTATCGGACGGTGACGGAAACAGGGAAATTGAGAAGGCCGCTATGGGAATGACCTCCTATTTGGAAAAAGAGCATATGAAAAATGTGCGGATTGCTTACGGTACTGTTGTAAGTGAAATTAAAGAAGTGAGCCGTTCATACAAAGAGGCCAAGATGGCGTTGGATGTAGGTAAGATATTTTTTGCAGAAAGAAATGTAATTGCATATAGCGAATTAGGCATCGGCAGGTTGATTTATCAGCTACCTATTCCGCTTTGCAAAATGTTTATAAAAGAAATTTTTGACGGAAAAAATCCGGACGAGTTTGATGAAGAGACTTTAACCACCATTAATAAGTTCTTTGAAAACAGCCTGAATGTATCCGAGACTTCCAGACAGCTTTTTATACATAGAAATACACTTGTGTATCGTCTGGATAAACTTGAAAAAAGTACGGGATTGGATCTGCGTATATTTGAAGACGCAATTACGTTTAAAATTGCACTTATGGTAGTTAAATATATGAAATATATGGAGAACTTTGAATACTAAGAATATTATCAGGATTAAGCATAATAAGAACGTTCTTATCGTATCGGGAAAGGAGTATGGTTTATAAAATGGATGTGTCTGAAAATAGTAAGAGCAAAAAAACTGCAACAGACAATAGAGAAATTATTTCCTTAAACAATGTCAGTAAAGCATATTCAACAGGTGCACCGGCATTGAAGGATATAGACCTTCATATAAATAAAGGAGAGTTTGTTTTTATAGTAGGTGATAGTGGCTCAGGTAAATCGACGCTTATTAAACTTTTGCTTCGTGAGCTTACAATAACAAGCGGTGAGATTCGTGTTATGGGGTATGACCTGACAAGAATAAGGCATCGCAAAATTCCGAAGTTCAGACGCAATATCGGCATTGTCTTTCAGGATTTCCGCCTGCTGAAGGATAGGAATGTATATGAGAATGTAGCTTTTGCGCAGAGGATCATACAGAAGTCAAATAAAGAAATCAGAAAAAATGTTCCGAGTATACTTGCAACGGTAGGACTTGCCGGAAAATACAAGGCGAAACCCAAGCAGCTCTCCGGTGGTGAGCAGCAGAGAGTAGCGCTGGCAAGGGCATTGGTCAACAAACCCGCCATTCTTCTTGCGGATGAGCCTACAGGTAATCTCGATCCTAAGAATTCATGGGAAATTATGAAGCTGCTTGAGCAGATTAATGAAAACGGAACAACAGTCCTGGTTGTTACACATAACCGGGAAGTTGTGAATTCTATGCAGAAAAGAGTTGTTACACTGAAAAAGGGCGTTATAGTGAGCGATGAGGAAAAAGGAGGATATATAGATGAGGATTAATACATTATTCTATACCATCCGACAGGGCTTTCGTAATATCTTCAGAAACAAGCTGTTTACCCTTGCCTCCATTGCAACTATAAGTTCCTGCCTGTTTCTGTTTGGACTTTTTTACGCTATTATAACCAATTTCCAGAGTGTTGTAAAAAATGCCGAGCAGAACATAGGCGTTTCTGTTTTTTTTGATGAGGAATTGGAAGACAGCCGGATAGAAGAAATCGGCAGAATGATATCCAAGAGAACCGAGGTGGCAAGCATACATTTTGTATCCGCCGATGAAGCCTGGGAAAGCTTTAAGACGGATTATCTGCGTGAGTATGCCGATGGATTTACGGAAAATCCGCTTGAAGGCTCTGAACACTATGAGATTTATTTGAGTGACGTTTCAATGCAGTCGGCACTGGTAACTTATCTGGAATCGATATCCGGAGTCAGAAAGGTAAATCGTTCCGAGATAACGGCAACCACACTTACCGGTGTAAATGCGCTTATAGCCTATGTTTCCGTGGGTATTATAATAATCTTGCTGGCGGTTTCGATTTTCCTTATAAGCAACACTGTTACTATCGGAATATCTGTCAGAAAAGAAGAAATAAACATTATGAAGTATATAGGCGCAACGGATTTTTTCGTCAGGTCTCCGTTTGTAATTGAAGGTATGTTGATAGGTCTTATTGGTGCGGCTATTCCGCTTGGACTTATTTATGTTTTGTATAATGTTGTAATGGAATATATATTAGAGAGATTTGCTGTTCTTACAAGACTCTTAAGCTTTTTGACCGTACAGGAGATTTTTAACGTCCTGTTACCGGTTTCACTGGGAATTGGCGTGGGAATAGGATTTTTAGGAAGTATTGTAACCGTAAGAAAACACCTCAGAGTATAGGGTGAAAGGCGGCGGACCTGAATGAAATATTTGAAAAAAGTATTATGTATATTAATATGTATCGGTATTGCGTTGCTTTTTCCCTCTAATACCGTAGCAGCGGATACCAGCGACAGCATCCGTGAAAAAGAGGCGGAAATTGCGGCAGCAAAGAAAGAGGTTGCAAAGCTCAAATCCGGTTTAAGTGATGTGGAAAAGATTAAAAGGCAGCTGGAGCAGTCTAAAAATGACCTCGCAGTATATGTGACAAAGTTGGATACCGAGCTTTATAATATTCAGGAACGAGTCAGTGAATATAACGAGCTTATTGATACAAAAGAACTTGAAATTGAAATAACTACCGAAGAATTAAATGATGCTATATTAACACAGGAAAATCAGTATGAAGCGATGAAGAAACGTATCAAGTTTATGTATGAAGAGGGAGATACGTTTTATCTTGAACTGCTTTTTTCCTCGAAAAATTTTTCGGATATGATGAATAAAGCTGATTATATCGAAGCAATATCTTCCTATGACAGAAATCAGCTGGATGAATATGTTAGAACCGCTGAGTTGATAGCTCTATGCAAAGAGGAGCTGGAAGCACAGAAAGAAGTTCTTGAAGAGGCAAGAGTTGCGGTAAGACAGGAAGAAAGCAATATTAATACTTTGATTAATGAAAAAGAATCACAACTTGTTTCCCTC
This sequence comes from Lachnospiraceae bacterium, assembly GCA_022510525.1. Lineage (GTDB taxonomy): Bacteria > Bacillota > Clostridia > Lachnospirales > Lachnospiraceae > UBA3282. The sequence continues at coordinate 7,446 of JAFLTH010000008.1, forward strand.
TCAAATGATATCTCCACTAAGGAAGCTGCAATTAAGGAATATGAGGACATGATTGCTCAGCAGAATGCGGAGATAGCAGCTTTGGAGAAAGCGGTTGCGGAAGAAAAGGCAAGGCTTGCAGCTGAAAATGTTGTAGCGAGAACTTATGACGGCGGAATGTTTAAATGGCCCTGTCCCTCTTATACAAGAATATCAGATGAGTACGGATATCGTATACATCCTATTCTTGAAGTAGAGCAGTTCCATAATGGACTTGATATGGCAGCGCCTTATGGTTCAATGATTCTTGCTGCCTATGATGGGGATGTTGTGGCAGCGGATTACAGCTCTTCTATGGGAAATTATATTATGATAGACCATGGCGATGGATTGTATACAATATACATGCATGCTTCCGCTTTGTATGTGTCCAAAGGTCAGACTGTCACGAAGGGGCAGTCAATTGCCGCGGTAGGCAGTACGGGGCGTTCGACCGGTAATCACCTGCATTTTGGCGTGCGTTTAAACGGTAACTATGTGAGTCCATGGAATTATTTAGGTTGAAACATATATCAGATGGAGATGAATGATTTTGGATAATTATGGATATAGTAATAGTAATAATGTAATAAATAATGGAGTCGAAAATAATTTGAATCCTAACGGGTCAAAACAGGAGCAGAATCATACAAAGGGGATGTTTCTTGTTGGTCTGCTTACCGGAATAATAATCAGCTCACTTGTAGCCAGCGCTGTTTTTGTCGGCGTTAAGACAGCCGGTATTATCCGGGGAGGAAGAGCCAAAGAAACAAGTGCGAAAGGAGTATCTGCACAGAGTGTAGTAAATGATGATTCAATTACCAAGCTTGAGTCGATAGAAAAAGTCATTGATCAATATTATTATAAAGAGGAAGATATCAGCGCCGATGCTATGATAGAAGGAATGTATTCCGGAATGGTAGCATCCTTGGGAGATCCGTATTCCGTGTATTATACGGAAGAAGAATGGGAAGAAATGATGCATGATACGGAAGGCATATATTATGGTATCGGAGCTTATGTAAGTCTGGATGGAAGAACCGGCTGCGGCAAGATAAGCGGAGTTATTGACAATACGCCTGCACAGGAGGCCGGATTAAGAGAGAACGATATAATTTATCTTGTGGATGGAGAGTCTGTACAAGGTTTGGAATTATCTGAAATTGTTTCCAAAATCAAGGGTGAAGAGGGTACAACCGTCCATCTTACCATTTACAGAGAGGGTAAGGAAGACTATCTTGAAGTAGATGTTGTAAGAAGGCAGATAGAGTCCCCAACGGTTAATTACGAAATGCTGGATAACGGGATTGCTTATATACAGATAACGGAGTTTGATGAGGTGACTTATGACCAGTTTGCCGAAGCTCTGGCTGTAATAAAAGGTCAGGATGCCAAGGGCTTGATTCTGGACCTTCGCAGCAATCCGGGTGGAAGTCTGTCCGTTGTAGTGGATATTGCCAGGCAGATTCTTCCGGAAGGACTTATAGTATATACGGAAGATCGTGCCGGAAAACGAACGGAATATAGTTGTGACGGTGATAATGAATTGCAGATACCGTTAGTTGTTCTGGTGAACGGGAATTCAGCCAGTGCTTCGGAGATTCTTGCCGGTGCAATCAAAGATTATGGAAAAGGGACACTGATAGGAACTACTACATTTGGTAAGGGTATAGTGCAGAAAATACTGCCGCTTACCGACGGTACTGCATTGAAGCTTACGGTCAGTGCTTACTATACCCCTAAAGGTAATAACATACACAGTATCGGAATCGATCCGGATATCGAATGTATGTTCGACGCCGACGCGTACTATGAGGAAAATATTGACAATCAGCTTGAGAGAGCGAAAGAGGAAATAGCAAAAATGGTGGCAAATTAACAAAAATTTGCCACCATTTTGCTGTTTATTGATAACTTATGTATATTGACAAATGAAAAGTTGTCAACTTATAATTGTTATAATGGCTTAATTTATTATTATTGGATTCATATATTACCGCTCTTTAATAGGGAGGGGGGATAAAATGAGGAATAAAAAGAAGATGATAGCTATAGGAGGGGCAGCACTTGCCTTGATAGCAGCTGCGGCTGTAACCGTTTCGCTGGTACATAGAAATTCGGGGGATGGTGCGACACTTGATGTGGTCGGCGATAATGGAAGCAAACTTGGAATCGGGTATGGTGGTCATTTCGATGAGTCTGCGAATAATACCGGAATGGATCAGGAATCTGATGGCGAAGATTATGATGAAATCGGTGAAAAAGATGATGGTGAACTCAGTGAAGACGATATAGAAGCAGATTTGGCCAGGGTCAAGGAAGAAGCCGCAAAAAACAGAGAGGGAATTTTCTACGGTGAAGAAGGTAAGTCATATGGCGAAGTCGATCTTTACAAGCCTAAAGCCTCTGACTCATCAGATAACACTACAGGAGAAAGTTATAGCGAAGAAACCGATGAGGAAGCCAATTTAAATGAGCTGGGTATTACTATCTATGACACCAAAGGTTATGCCGAGAATGAGGTAATATGTGATGCTCAGTCTATGGAGGAAGCAGAGAGCATAGCTTCGCAGATTTCAGGAAAGCTTTTGTCATGGAACAATGGAGTGGCGATTATACAAATTGAAGAATCTGTTGATGAATTTCTTGAAAGACTTGAACAACAGGGAAGTAGTCTGGAATTACACAGACATTACTATTTATAAATCATAAAATTTTAAGAAAGGGAGATGTGAAAAGTATGAAAAAGAGAACATTTAATGCTGTGCTGTCACTTTTAATGGTTGTTTCATTGATTTTGGGACAACCGGCTATGGTCAATGCCGAAGAAATGACAGATGTTACTGTAACCGAAGATGGAAGCAGCATAACTACAGCAGAAACTCCTGTAGATGAGGAGAGTGAAACAGAGACAGGTATTGATGATGAAGTCAATACAGAAACCGGAGATTCAGATGAAACTGAGGAAACTTCTCAGATTCCGGATGAAGGAAACAGTGACGAAATGACCAATGATGAAAACAATTCGGACACTGACAACAACGGTGGTGATGACCGTCAGACTGAAGATGAAGAATCTCAGATTCCGGATGAGGGTGAAGAATCTTCTGACACGGAAACAAATGTGGATGATAAAACAGATGAAGCTGATGTCGTTGATGGTTCACAGATATCAGGTCTGTCCGTTGAGAAAAGAAAGACATTGAATGAACTTGGATTCACGACCATGAGCCTGACCACAAGAATGAAAGCGGAAAAAGAAGATCTTGACGTGGTTGCTCAATCGGTTAAGGCTATGAAGGCCGATAAAGACTATGTGGAAAATGAAATAGTGTATATAGCTGATTCCGAGGCGGAAGCTAAAGAGATAGCAGAGTGCTACGGCGGAACTCTTTTGAGTTATGATGACGGTCTGGCTTCTGCATCTATTGAGCAGAAAGTATATGATGCCGTTAGAATTGCATCAGACACAGAAATATCCATACCTGCAGTTTATCCTAATGTCATATATTCAATAGAACCAACATGGAGTGGTTCCGAGGATTCTAGTGTAGATACGGCTTCCAAAGGTGCTGTAGAAAAAGCTGAAAAAGAAGAAGTTGCAAAAGAAGAAGTTGCAAAAGAAGAAGATGCTGATGAATTAGTATTTATGGATGTAGAGGACGTTGAAGATGAAGAGGCATATGTAGTTGAATCAGATGAGGAAAATCCGTTTTCTTATGTGAATACTATTGAACCTTATGCAGTCGCACCAAGTGATCCTGGCTATCTTCAGCAGTGGCATCATAATACCGTAAATACAGTAGAGGCATGGGATGCGGCCAAAGGAGCAGGAGTTACGGTAGCCGTATTAGACAGCGGAGTCGATTATAATCACCCTGATTTAAATATTGGGGATTTGAACCATATCTCTACATATGATGATGATGGATATGATGACAATGGTCATGGAACTCATTGCGCAGGTATCATCGCGGCATTGCAAAATGGTCTGAATGGTGTTGGTATAGCGCCTGAGGCAACTATTTATTCGGTTAAGATACTTGATGCGCAGGGAGAGGGAACTACAGTAACAGCAGTTCAGGGAATGAGATCTGCAATAAGCAAGAACGTGGATGTTATGAGTATGAGCTTCGGTTCTTTCTGTTATGATGCTTTATTCCAGAAGGAAATTACTGCGGCAGCAGGTAAAGGTATAGTTATGATTGCAGCAGCAGGTAATGAAGCTACATCACAGAAAGTGTATCCTGCGGCTTATGATAATGTCGTAGCGGTAGCTGCTACTGATAGATATGATGAAATCACTGAGTTTTCCAATTATGGATCATGGGTTGATATTGCGGCGCCGGGTGATAATATTTATTCTACACTTCCTAATAGAGCATTTGGTAATGAATCCGGTACTTCAATGGCCTGCCCTATTGTAGCGGCGACTGTTGCGCTTATGCTTTCAAATAATTCTACGCTTAAGGGCATGGATTCAAAAGCCGGTGCTGCTAAGATAATAAAAACATTAATAGACAGCGCCGACCCATATGGTGCATATGATCCTTGGTTTGATAATTATTATCCGCTGGTAGACGTAGAGGCAACTACATATGCAGTAGATGCTAGTATACCGGCTATGCCTACAATTAAGTTCAGCGGAGGAGAGCCGACAAGTAAGAATGTCGTACTGGCAGGACCGGATCCGAATAGCACCGATCCGAATCCGAATAATCGTTTTTATTATTTTGAGTTGGATACAACGACTGAACATGGTAAGATTTATTTTACAGTAAATGGTAAAAAACCTACCGCCAAGAATGGCATTCGTTTTTATAAGGGCGGAAGGGTTAATATGAAAGCTTCCGGTAAAGTCAAAATACAGGCTGTTACCGTAGTGGGTAATAAAACCTCCAAGGTATTCTCCAAAACCTATACGTTTGATGTTAAGGCAACAGGACTTTCTTCTCCGTATAGTACTATTAGGGATGAGATTACAGTTGCAATCGGAAAATCCATTCAGCTGGATGTAAATATTTCACCTTCTTATGTAAGTAATAAGAAACTGGAATGGAGCAGTGGCGATGCTACTGGAATGATAAAGGTAAATAAGAGCGGTAAGGTGAGCTGTAACAAGAAAGCAACGGCAGGATTAACTACCACCATTAAAGCTAAGACAACAGATGGTTCGGAGAAAGAATACGAATTTAAAGTAACAGCAGTTAATGAGAAAGTAGAATTCCTGAACTTGAATGCAGAAAATTTAAATATGTCAGCTTGGACAACAGAGATGACTAACGATGGACATACAATGTTGGCTCCTAATGGAACTCCATATAGCAGCACTTTCCAACTGGAAGTATCCAACCCCGGAGTTTCGACCAAACAATATTTATACAAGTCATCCAATGCAAATGTTGCCACTGTAAGTTCAACCGGACGGATAACTGCAAGGGCAAAAGGAAAAGCTAAAATTACGGTTACCGCAAATGATGGTTCCGGTAAGAAAGCAGTCTGCAACGTTACTGTAGTAACACCTGTATTTGCTATTTCTGCTACCAGTTCAACTGGATACGTAGGTGGGGAAGTGCTCGATAATGGTAATATTTCTGCTATACCCATTGGCACCGGATGCAGCATTACTATGAAAACAGCAGTTAACTATAATAGTAAGAATAAGCTTTATGTACCTAACGATAAAAGGCTTGACTGGACTTCGGAAAACCCGGGTAAGGTTTCAGTGAAGAACGGTAAAGTGACATGTGATAAAAATGCAACTCCGGGTGATACAGTATGGATTACTGTTACCGCTAAAGACGGATGGGGAACTAATCTTACCATACCTTTCGTTATAGTGGATAAAGTTGAGAAACTTTATTATGAAACGAATGGTAAGCAGTTAACATCCGCTGCGGCTAATTTGAAAGTCGGAGAGTTTATATTGGATCCTTTGACGGAAGATGCCAATTTAAAAATGACAACAATGCATAACACACGTCTGTCTTATAATTATTTTACTGTAAGTACTTCTAATAGAGATGTTGTTTACCGATACGATGAATACTTAGAGAATACTATAACAGGGAGATTGGAAAAACACAAAATTATTATGGCAACTAAACCCGGTTCCTCGAAAGTTACTTATACTGCCCGTGATGGTTCTAACAAGAAATTTACGATTAATTTTAAAGTAACTGCCAGAACCTTAACCGGACTATAATAACTTTTATAATTGCATAATTAAATTGAGCCGTTACACCCGGAGGTATTAAATGCCTTGAGTGGTGTGCGGCTCTTTTTGTTTTAACGCAACGATGCCATTTCAAATGAAAAATCGAATATGTAATTGATATTTCGGCCGAAAAACCGGAAATAAATCTTTGCCTATAGATATTTCGGATTATGTTCGCGCACAGTCTGAATATTACTACGTAGATAAGACTTTACTCATCAAGGAATTTCTTGATCAGAAGCCATTGGTATCTCTGTTTACAAGGCCAAGACGTTTTGGAAAAACCTTGAACATGGATATGCTCAGAGTCTTCTTCAGGACAAATTTGGGCGACATCAGGAGCTTGCTGACAGCATCTTTGGAAAAGTTGTCGCAGATGCTCATGAAGCATTATGGAAAAGCTCCAATTATCATTATTGATGAGTATGATACACCGATTCAGGAAGGCTATTCAAAGGATTTTTATGATAAGTTTTTCGGTTTTACTGCTACAGAGGTCAGAACAATGCTTGAGTATTATGGAGTCTTAGATAAAGAGGCAGAACTTAAGGATTGGTATGACGGATATTTGTTTGGACATACTGAAATCTATAATCCGTGGTAGGTAATCAACTATATTTCAAAAGGATGCATTCCACAGGCATATTGGGTTAATACCGGAAAGAATGAAGTGCTTGAAGATGTTCTTACCGGTGCTACGGATGATATTACAGAAAGGCTTTATGCGCTATTGCAGGGAGAAAAAGTAATTGCCCGAATAGATCAGAATGTTGTTTACAGATCTATTTCTGAAGATCCGGCCAATATCTACAGTCTCTTATTGGTAGCCGGTTACTTGAAGACACCTAAGAAGGAACTGCAGGCAGATGGTTCTTATCTGTGTGAAGTATCAATTCCAAACAAAGAGATAGTTGCAGTTTATAAGAGCGAGATATTATCACACTTATTACAGATTGGTGCTATTACAAGGGCAACTGCTAATATGGTAGCTGAGAGTTTATTTGCAAATGATATGCGTAAACTTCAAAAAGCTATTTCAGAATATATGGAGAAGAGTATAAGCTTCTATGATGCCGGAGCGGAGGGTTTCTATCATAGGTTAACACTTGGACTAATAACTCTGATGGATAATCACTATAGAATCAGATCAAACAGAGAGTCCGGAGATGGAAGATATGACAAGGGAAGCGCTTAGCCAGATTGATGAAAAGCGGTACGACCTCGAATTTAAAGACGTTGGAATAGAGGACGTGATGAAGCTTGGAATTGCGTTTTCCGGAAAGAAGGTAGTTATCAAGGCAGAACAGGAAACAATAGAACAAATGTTCTATTTATACTGTACAAATTCCAAGCAGTATGCTATAATCAATATTGCTTTAAAGATATTTTAATACCATTGCATCCATTTAGTTCTGATTTCGGAGGTGATTTTGAACTTATGGAGTTCAAACTACACAGTGAATATAAACCCACCGGCGATCAGCCGCAGGCAATTGAGACTCTGGTAGAAGGGTTCCGCGCAGGAAACCAATTTCAAACTTTGCTTGGAGTCACCGGTTCCGGCAAGACTTTTACTATGGCGAATATAATAGCCGCATTAAATAAACCTACACTTGTAATAGCTCATAACAAAACCTTAGCGGCGCAGCTTTATGGTGAGTTCAAGGAGTTTTTCCCGGAGAATGCAGTGGAATATTTTGTCTCCTATTACGATTACTATCAACCCGAGGCCTACGTTCCCTCCACCGACACCTATATAGCCAAGGATTCATCGATAAATGATGAAATCGATAAGCTGCGCCTTTCCGCCACGGCATCCCTGACAGAGCGTAATGATGTAGTAGTAGTTGCAAGTGTTTCCTGTATATACGGTCTTGGAAGTCCTGACGACTATGAGGAGATGATAGTATCACTGCGTCCTGGAATGATGAAGGACAGGGATGATGTTATCAGAGGATTGATTGATATACAGTATACCAGAAACGATATGGATTTGGACCGCGGCTGCTTTCGTGTAAGAGGAGATGTGCTTGAGATATATCCGGCAGAGGGCGGAGATTATTTAATAAGGGTTGAATTCTTTGGGGACGAGATTGATCGTATTGCACAGACCGATCCTTTGACAGGGCAGGTGCATGCCACACTGGAGCATATCGCAATTTTTCCGGCATCACATTATGTTGTACCGCAGGAAAAAATTAATCTGGCCTGTAAAAATATTGAAATAGAAATGGAAGAACGGGTAAAATATTTCAAGGGTGAGGACAAGCTTTTAGAGGCACAGCGTATTGCAGAACGAACAAATTTTGATGTCGAGATGCTGCGTGAGACCGGCTTTTGTTCGGGAATAGAAAATTATTCAAGGCATCTTAACAATATGCCTGAGGGGGCAACTCCTTTTACACTGATGGATTATTTTAAGGGAGAATATCTGATAATAATAGATGAGTCCCATATGACGATGCCGCAGATACGCGGTATGTATGCGGGTGACCGCTCGCGTAAAACTACTCTGGTAGATTATGGTTTTCGGCTGCCTTCGGCACTGGATAACAGACCGCTCAATTTTGAGGAATTTGAGCAGCGTATTGACCAGATGCTTTTCGTGTCGGCGACACCGTCGGATTATGAGGCTGAACATGAATTGCTTCGCACGGAGCAGATCATCCGCCCTACCGGATTGTTGGATCCGGAAGTTGACGTGCGTCCGGTTGAGGGACAGATTGATGACCTGGTATCGGAGATTAACAAAGAAGTGGAGAAAAAAAATAAAGTACTGGTTACAACTCTGACCAAGCGTATGGCGGAGGATTTGACACAATATATGAATGATGTGGGAATTCGTGTTAAGTATCTTCACTCGGATATAGATACGCTGGAACGTGCGGAAATTATCAGGGATATGCGTCTGGATGTTTTTGATGTACTGGTGGGTATTAATCTTTTGAGAGAAGGGTTGGATATTCCCGAAATTTCACTGGTAGCGATTCTGGATGCCGATAAGGAAGGCTTCCTTCGCTCCGAGACCTCGCTTATACAGACTATAGGTCGTGCGGCAAGAAATTCTGACGGTCATGTCATAATGTATGCGGATAATATGACAGAGTCTATGAACAATGCCATAACCGAGACTAACCGAAGACGTGAGCTGCAACAGAAATATAATGATGAACACGGTATTACTCCGCAGACCATCCGTAAAGCGGTGCGTGATCTGATAAGCATATCCAAGGTAATAGCCAAAGAAGAGCTTCGCTTTGAGAAAGACCCTGAATCTATGGACCGTAAAGAACTGGAGAAGCTTATTAAGGATGTGGAAAAGAAGATGAAGAAAGCGGCAGCAGATTTGAACTTTGAGGCGGCGGCAGAGCTGCGTGACAAGATGGTAGAATTAAAGAAGGTACTACGGGAAATGGAGGATTAACATAAGATGGCAGACTCAGTAAAGATGCGCCCCAGAGAATATATCAAGATCAGAGGTGCAAATGAACATAATCTTAAGAATCTTAATGTAGATATACCAAGGAATGAATTTGTAGTTTTAACAGGTCTTTCGGGTTCCGGAAAATCTTCGCTTGCGTTTGATACGATTTATGCGGAGGGACAGAGAAGATATATGGAATCGCTTTCGTCCTATGCAAGACAGTTTCTGGGACAGATGGAGAAACCTAATGTAGAAAAAATTGAAGGACTTTCTCCTGCGATTTCCATTGATCAGAAATCCACGAATCGTAACCCGCGTTCTACCGTAGGAACAGTTACGGAAATCTATGATTACTTTCGTTTGCTTTATGCTAGAATCGGAGTTCCTCATTGTCCTGAATGTGGTAAGGAAATTAAGAGACAGACTGTTGACCAGATGGTAGACCAGATTCTTTCAATGCCGGAGGGGACAAAGATTTTGCTGCTTGCACCGGTAGTCAGAGGGCGTAAGGGCGAGCATGCCAAGGTATTTGACAGGGCTAAGAAAAGCGGTTATTCCAGGGTACGTGTAGATGGAAATTTGTACGACTTGTTAGATGAAGAGATTAAACTGGAAAAGAATTTTAAACATAACATAGAAATCGTTGTAGACAGGCTTGTCGTAAAACCGGATATAGAAAGACGTTTGACCGATTCCATAGAAAATGTTTTGAAGCTTGCAGACGGAACGATGATACTGGATATAATAGACGGTGAACAGCTTACATTCAGCGAGAACTTTTCCTGCCCGGACTGTGGTATCAGCATCGGAGAGATAGAACCAAGGAGCTTTTCTTTTAACAATCCGTTTGGTGCCTGCCCAGAATGTTTTGGTCTGGGATATAAGATGGAATTTGATGAGGATTTGATGATTCCCGATAAGAGTATAAGTATAGCTGATGGTGCTATTGTTGTTTTGGGATGGCAGTCCAGCGGAAAAGACGGAAGTTTTACCAATGCGGTTTTACAGGCACTGGCCGGGGAGTATGGCTTTACCCTGGACACACCGTTTGAAGAGCTGCCTGAAAACGTACAGGATATGCTTATTCATGGCACAAACGGTAGAGAGGTTAATGTACATTATAAAGGTCAGCGTGGAGAAGGTGTATATCCTGTTGCTTTTGAAGGTCTGATTAGTAATATAGAAAGAAGATACAGGGAAGGGTCTGAAAATGTTAAGGCAGAATATGAAACCTATATGCGTATCACTCCTTGTAGAGAGTGTAAAGGAATGCGCCTTAAGAAAGAGTCTTTGGCGGTGACGGTATGTGATAAAAATATTTACGAAGTAACGTCTATGTCTATTAAGGTTTTGCATGAGTTTATAGGAGATATGAACCTGACTAAGCAGCAGGAGCTGATAGGCAGACAGATTTTGAAGGAAATAAGAGCAAGGGTAGGCTTTTTGATTGAAGTGGGATTGGATTATCTTGCACTTTCAAGGGCAACAGCATCCTTATCGGGTGGGGAGGCGCAGAGAATACGTCTTGCTACACAGATTGGTTCAGGTCTGGTGGGAGTATGCTATATTCTGGATGAACCCAGCATAGGTCTGCATCAGAGGGATAATAATAAACTGATATCCGCGCTTAAGAATCTCAAAGATATGGGGAACACATTGGTTGTAGTAGAGCACGACGAGGATACCATGTTTGCGGCAGACCATATCGTGGATATTGGACCGGGAGCAGGTTCCCATGGCGGAGAGGTGGTTGCCGAGGGAACGGCAGAGGAAATCATGAAGGTAAAAGAGTCCGTGACCGGTCAGTATCTAAGCGGTAAGCTGCAGATTCCGGTGCCGGCCAAAAGAAGAAAACCGAATGGTTACTTGACTGTCAAGGGAGCTGAAGAAAATAATCTGAAGAAAGTTAATGTTAAAATTCCTTTAGGTGTGTTTACATGCATCACGGGAGTTTCCGGCTCGGGAAAAAGTTCTCTGATTAATGAAATTCTTTACAAGAGACTGGCAAGGGATTTAAACAGGGCGAGAACAATACCCGGAAAGCATCAGACTATCCTTGGAATTGAGCAACTTGATAAGGTAATCGATATTGACCAGTCACCTATCGGAAGAACTCCGCGCTCTAATCCCGCTACTTATACGGGGGTTTTTGACCAGATAAGGGATTTGTTTGCGGCTACCGTGGATGCCAAGACGCGAGGCTATAACAAAGGCAGATTCAGCTTCAATGTAAAAGGCGGAAGATGCGAGGCCTGCAGCGGTGACGGTATAATAAAAATAGAGATGCATTTCCTCCCGGATGTATATGTACCCTGTGAGGTATGCGGCGGTAAGCGATATAACAGGGAAACACTGGAGGTTAAGTACAAGGGTAAAAATATATATGATGTACTTGATATGACTGTAGAGGAAGCTGTGACATTTTTTGAGAATGTTCCGTCTATCCGCAGAAAGATTGAAACCCTGTATGATGTTGGACTGTCTTATGTGAAGCTGGGGCAACCCTCTACCACGCTCTCGGGTGGAGAGGCGCAGCGTATCAAGCTTGCCACCGAACTTAGCAGGCGCAGTACCGGCAAAACCATCTATATTCTGGACGAGCCTACTACAGGTTTGCATTTTGCCGATGTTCATAAGCTGGTAAATATCCTTCACAAGCTGGCTGACGGAGGAAATACGGTTGTGGTGATTGAACATAATCTGGATGTGATTAAAGCTGCGGATTATATTATTGACCTGGGACCCGAGGGCGGTGACGGCGGCGGAACCGTTATTGCAGAGGGAACGCCGGAGCAGGTGGCGGAGAATCCTGTCTCCTATACAGGTATTTATGTGAAGAAGATGCTGGAAAAAGCGGAAAAGTCTAAAAAAGCAAAATGAAATAAATTTATTTAAAAGAAGGGTTAAGAAATAGAGAAATTGTGCCGATAACAATGATAGGCATGGAAGCCTAAACCAGAACGGAAGGAACCGTTCTGGTTTTTGCACCTTTTTATAAAAAATTTATTAAATCTATTTGAAATTCTCTTTCTTTAGGTTATAATGTATGCAGCGAACTTTGCATTTTTATACAATTGCTATGTTTAAGTGTTTAGTTTGATGTCAATTGGAAATTATTTAATATAGATACCGGAAGAAAGGGGATCACTAAAATGCAGTATACGGATATCGGGATTGATTTGGGAACAGCCAGTATTTTGGTTTATATCAGAGGAAAAGGCGTTGTATTGAAAGAACCCTCTGTCGTAGCTTTTGACAGAGATACAAATAAAATTAAAGCTATCGGTGAAGACGCAAGACTTATGCTTGGTAGAACACCGGGCAATATAGTAGCGGTAAGACCGTTGCGTCAGGGAGTTATTTCCGACTATCAGGTAACTGAGAAGATGATGAAGTATTTCATTCAGAAAGCGCTTGGAAAGAAATCTTTCAGGAAACCGCGTATCGCAGTGTGCGTACCAAGCGGCGTTACCGAGGTCGAGAAGAAGGCTGTTGAGGATGCTACTTATCAGGCAGGAGCCAGAGAAGTATCTATTATAGAGGAACCGATTGCAGCTGCGATTGGTGCAGGAATTGATATTTCCAAACCATGTGGAAATATGATAGTTGATATCGGAGGCGGTACTTCCGATATCGCAGTTATCTCATTGGGAGGTACTGTTGTAAGTGCTTCAATCAAGATAGCGGGTGATGATTTTGATGAAGCAATTGTGCGTTATATGCGTAAGAAACATAATCTGCTCATAGGTGAGAGAACGGCAGAGGATTTAAAAATAAGGATTGGCTCTGCATTTAAGAGACCGGAAGTGGATTATATGGATGTCAGAGGTCGTAACCTTGTGACAGGCCTTCCGAGAACAGTAAAAGTATCATCGGAAGAGACCGAAGAAGCTCTGCATGAGACAACCGTACAGATTGTTGAGACAATCCACAGTGTATTGGAGAAAACACCGCCGGAACTTGCAGCGGATATTGCCGATAGAGGTATTGTTTTAACAGGAGGCGGAAGCCTATTGCGTGGTCTGGAGGACTTGATTGCAGCCAAGACCGGAATAAACACAATGACAGCGGAGGATCCTATGACCGCAGTCGCAATAGGAACCGGTAAATATGTTGAGTTCCTTGCAGGATATCGCGAAGAGTAAGAATGGAGGATTAAGATGCTCAAAGGATTATACACTGCCTATACAGGCATGATTAATGAACAGCACAGAATGGACACTATGACCAATAATCTGGCGAATGCAACTACCAATGGATTTAAGAAGGAAGGAGCAACGAGTCAGTCATTTGACAGGGTCCTTGCATATAAGATAAAGGATACTTCGGAGGCAGGTAATCTGCCGAAGAGATTGGGCGGTATAAGTCTTGGTGTAAAAACCGGTGAGAATTATGTGGATTATTCGGGAGGTCCTTTTAAGGAGACCGGACATACACTGGATCTGGCATTGGGAGAAAACGGATTTTTTACAATTTCGTTTACTAACAAAGCAGGTGAAACATCGGTTAAATATACAAGAGACGGTAATTTTACAATGACCAGACAGGGGTATCTTGTAACACAGGACGGGGATTTTGTATTGAATGACAGAGGCAGACAGATTCGTATTGACCCTAACGAGGAAGTGACCATAGAGCGTTCCGGTGATATTTATCAAGGCGGCGCATATGTTGATACTATCGGCATAACCGATTTTGAGAATTATGATTATCTGGAGCGTTACGGTGAAAACTATTTCCAGCCGGTAGATGGTGCACGGGCAGTTAATGTTTCCGGTGATGTAGGTGTCTATTCCGGATATCTGGAAATGTCAAATATATCTGTAGTGACCGAGATGGTCAATATGATTACCATACAGAGACAGTATGAAGCCAATCAGAAAGTTATCACTACATATGACTCTACATTGGAAGATGCGGTAAATCAGACCGGTAGGGTTTAATACATAACAGGAGGAATAGGAAATGGTTAGAAGTTTATGGTCTGCAGCAACAGGTATGAATGCTCAGCAGACAAACGTAGATACGATTGCAAATAATCTGGCAAATGTCAATTCGGTGGGATATAAGGCACAGAATGCACAGTTTAAATCTTTGCTTTATCAAACATTACAGACAAAAACAACTACTGCTAACGGAGATCCCAAACCTACCACTTCTCAGGTGGGACTTGGTGTACGTACATCTTCAATAAACAGTATTTTTACTCAGGGAAGTCTGTTGGCATCGGAAATTGATACGTCATTTGCAATTGCCGGAGACGGTTTCTTTGCAGTAAGAGGAAATGATGGAAATACATATTATACAAGAAACGGTGATTTCACATGGGCAATCGGTTCAAACGGTGGAATGACTCTGACCAATCAGGATGGGCTTCCTGTTCTTAATGATGCAGGCAGACCTATAGCTGTAGATCGTTCATATATTGCAAACCGACTTTCGATTTCGCAGGATGGGGAGGTATGTTATCCGGACGAAAATAATAACGCTCAGCCCATAGGTATTACAATCGGTTTGTATCAGTTTAATAATCCCGGCGGTCTTGTAAGAGTAGGTGATACACTTTTTGAAGCCTCAGACGCCAGTGGTGCGGCGCTTAACGAAGCGACTAACCCCAACGTTCGGAGAAGTAAAGTTATTCAGGGATATTTGGAAGGCTCCAATGTTTCGGTTGCTGATGAAATGGTAAATCTGATTGTGGCACAGCGTGCTTACGAGATGAATTCCAAGGCAATCACGACATCCGATTCAATGATGGATACGGCAAACAATCTGAAACGTTAATAAAAAGACGAATTTCATTCGTCTGCAAGTTTCTGCAGGCGTTTGCAACGCCTATGCATAAACTCGCGGCTTTGTTTAAAGAAAGGATAACAGTATGGATATTACAGGACTTTCAGGTTTAACGGATTATATGGTGGAATCCAATAAAGATACTACCGAAGAACTGAAAAATAGAATAAATAATGCGGCCGAGGCGGATGATGAAGAATTATTAGCGGTCTGTAAAGAGTTTGAAGCATATCTTTGGGAGCAGGTTCTCAAAGGAATGGAGAAGACGACCAAGCTCTTTGGTGATGATGATGACGAAGACGGTTATGCAAGCAATATGGTAGATGTCTTTAAAGATACCGCTATTCAGGAGATTGCCAAACAGGTTACAGCGGACACTGAAGGACCGAATTCTCTTGCGCAGATATTGTATGAACAGATGAAGAGGAATATTAATCCTGTTACTCCTGAGCAGATTGAACGGTCATCAGTAACAGATTAAAAGTGATATTTATAAAAATATTTTAACGGGCTGCTTATTCGGGCAGCCTGTTTGTGCATGGTATTGTTATGGATAAAATTCGGGGCTATATCGAACACATTGTTTATCGTAATAACGAAAATGGATACACGGTACTCAGTCTTGTTGTCTCAGATGAGGAGATAACCTGTGTAGGTAATTTCAGAACCATAGATCAGGGAGAAACTATAGAAGCAACCGGAAACTATGTTGCGCATCCGGTTTATGGCGAACAATTTAAAATAGATGAATACAGCATAGTTGAACCTGATGACGTAGTGAGCATAGAGCGTTATCTCGGTTCCGGAGCCATTAAGGGAGTCGGTGAAGCGCTGGCAAAAAGGATAGTCAAACTCTTTGGAAGTGATACTTTCAGGATTATTGAGGAGGAACCGGAACGCCTAGCGGAAGTCAAAGGAATAAGTGAGCGCAAAGCCAAAGAAATTGCGATTCAGGTATATGAGAAAAGAGATGCAAGGGAGGCAATGTCTTTTCTTCAAAAGTATGGAATTTCCAATACCCTTGCCATACGTATTTATGAAGCCTATGGTATGAATTTGTATGGAGTGATGAAGGAGAATCCTTATAAACTTGCAGAAGATATTGACGGTATCGGTTTCAAAATTGCGGATAGTATAGCCGCAAGAATAGGTATACATACGGATTCCGATTACCGTATCAGGAGCGGTTTGCTTTATACTCTGATGCAGGCGGGAAATGACGGTAACTGTTATCTTCCTGAAAATATCCTTTTGCAAAAAGCGGGTGAGCTGCTTGAACTGGAGCCTTCTCTTATGGAACCTCAGCTTCAGAATCTTGCAATGGATAAAAAAGTTGTAATTAAACAGCCCTCGGAAGGCGAGACTGAAAAAAAGGTCTATGGAATGACATATTACTATGCCGAGCTTAACTGTGCAAGAATGCTATATGATCTGAACATTTCAGTTAAAGAGGATGAATATCGTTATTCTGAGGAAGCCAAAATTCTACAAAAAATTGAAAGAATTGAAAAAGAGCTTGATATAGAGCTGGATGATCTCCAAAAAAAGGCAGTGCTTGAAAGCGTAAAAAATGGTATTATGATATTGACCGGAGGTCCCGGTACCGGTAAGACGACTACGATAAATATGATAATACGCTATTTTTTGTCGGAGGAGATGGATATTTTTCTGGCTGCTCCGACGGGACGTGCAGCCAAAAGAATGACAGAGACTACAGGCTATGAGGCCAGGACGATACATAGGCTGCTGGAGCTTAACGGAGCGGTATCGGAAAATGCAAGGTCCGCCCGTTTTGAAAGGAACGAAGAGAATCCGTTGGAAGCGGATGTTGTAATTATAGACGAGATGTCAATGGTGGATATCTTTCTTTTTCAGTCTCTGTTAAAAGCCGTTGCCATAGGAACCCGCCTTATAATGGTAGGTGATGTGAATCAGCTGCCCTCGGTAGGCGCCGGGCAGATTTTACAGGATTTGCTGGAAAGTGAACGATTTCCGGTTGTGAGCCTTGAGAAAATTTTCAGGCAGGCCAAGGAAAGCGATATTGTTCTAAACGCCCATCGGATAAAAGATGGAGAAGATATTGTGCTGGATAATAAAAGTCGTGACTTTTTTTTCCTGGAAAGAAATGACACTAATGTCATATATAAGCATATGATTCAGTTGATTCTGGATAAGCTGCCGCCTTATGTGGGGGCGCAGCCATATGATATTCAGGTTCTTACCCCGATGCGCAAGGGTAAACTGGGTGTGGAAACGCTTAATTCCATTTTGCAGAAATATTTAAATCCACCGTCGGACAGTAAGCATGAGTATATAAACGGGGATATCCTGCTCCGGGAAAAAGATAAGGTAATGCAGATTAAAAACAACTATCAGCTGGAATGGGAAGTCATAAGCAGCTATGGTATTCCGATAGATAAGGGCATGGGTATTTTTAACGGTGATATCGGAATTATTATGGAGATAAATGAATATACTCGCAGTGTGGTGGTTGAATATGATGAGCACCGCAGGGTGACTTATCAGTATGCACAGTTGGATGAAATTGAACTGGCATATGCGATTACCATACATAAATCACAGGGAAGCGAATATCCTGCTGTCATTATGCCGCTGTTGTCGGGACCGCGAATGCTTTTTAACAGAAATCTGCTTTATACCGGAGTTACAAGAGCCAGAAACTGTGTGACTATTCTTGGGAGCAGCGCAGCCATTTTTGAAATGATTAGCAATAATTATCAGAACAGGCGTTATACCGGACTGACTGAACGAATAAAGGAATTAATTAAAGAATGAAAGAAAGTCTGTTTAGAGTTTTCTGCGGGATGCTTCTGGATCTTGTATATCCGAGAAGATGTCCTGTCTGTGACAAGGCTGTCAAGCCTTTCGGTGACCTCATCTGTGAGGATTGTAAAAAGAAAATTAAATATATTAAAGCTCCGTTTTGTCAGAAGTGTGGAAAAGAATTAAAGGATAAAAGGGCGGTTTTCTGTCATGACTGCAACTGCAGGGAGCATAGCTATGACAGCGGGATGGCGCTTTTTGCCTATCCGAGTGTGGCTGATTCAATATACCGGTTTAAATATTGTGGCAGGCAGGAATATGCGGCATATTATGGAGAGAGGATTGCGGGCGTACTTGGGAAAAGAATACTTGCTCTTAAACCGGATGCTATAATACCGGTCCCGATTCATGCTTCCAAGGAAAGGGCGCGCGGATATAATCAGGCGGAACTTATCGCACGTGAGCTTGGCAGGGTTCTTGACATACCGGTAGAGACCGGACTTATTAAAAGAATCCGTAAGACGACGCCTATGAAAGAATTATCTGCACAGGAAAGACAAAATAATTTGAAAAAGGCTTTTAAAATCTGCCGTAATGATGTAAAATTAAATACAGTTATAATAGTCGATGATATTTATACGACTGGAAGCACTATTGATGCTATGGCGCAGGAACTGCATAAAGCAGGAATAAGGCATGTTTATTTTATAGCGCTTGCAATAGGAAATGGAATGTGATTGGAGGAAATTATATGAATGCACGTAATTGCAGAAAGTGTGGAAGGCTTTTTAACTATGTACAGGGACCGCCGATATGTATGCAATGCAGGGAAGCATTGGAAGAGAAGTTTCAGGAAGTAAAGAATTATATCCGGGAAAATCCTCATAGTACTATTCCGGAAGTTGCCGAAGCCTGCGATGTATCCCAGAATCAGATTCATGCATGGCTGCGTGACGATCGTCTGGAACTTGCAGAAGGCTCGGCAATAACCTTGGAATGTGAGAATTGCGGAGCTGCGATTCGTTCCGGCCGTTTCTGTGAAAAGTGCAAGAGCTCAATGGCGGATCAACTGAGCGAAAGTATTAAGAAACCGGAAGCACCGAAACCGGCACTAAAGAAGGATACCAAAGAAAATCCAAAGATGCGCTTTTTGAACTAATTTATATTTAGGAGATTTTCATGCTAAATGAAGAACGCGTGATTTTGATGACCAAACTTGCATCTTATGAGGCAGGCGAAGGTAAAAAAAATGTGGCGATTGGAAGTTATTTTCGCAGTGATTATATAGGATGGCAGGTGCTTAAATCCATTATAAGTGCAACTATTGCATTTGTAGTGGTTTTTGCGATGCTCGTTTTTTATGATTTTGAAGCGTTCATGACAGATATTTATAAGATGGATTTACTGGATTTTTGTAAGACTGTCTTAATCTGGTACGTGACCATAGTAGGAATCTATGCTGTGCTATCCTATATCATATATACATACCGATATAGCAAGGCTCGTAAGAGTCTGAGATTATATTACAGGAACTTGAAGAAATTATCCAATATGTACGATGATAAACTATAGAAAGACACTTTGAAAGGATGAATGATGACAACCTTACTTGTTGCAAAACAGTATTTAAAACTGTTTTACAGTAAATATGAGATTTATATTACTCCTTTGATAAAATTCTCACTGGCATTTATCTCATTGCTGCTTATTAATGCAAATTTAGGTTATATGTCCGCGATTGACAAACTGCCGGTTGTCTTAATTGCAGCTTTGATGTGTTCATTTATGCCGATGAATTTTATTGTAATAATTTCGGCGCTTTTTACAATACTGCATATGTATGCTTTTAGTCTTGAGTGTGCAGCTGTTGTAGGAGGGGCATTCCTGCTCATGTTTTTACTGTATTTTAGATTTTCACCCAAGGATACCGTGGTAGTAGTGTTGACCCCGATTTGTTTCCTGTTGAAAATACCATATGTAATGCCTATTTCTATGGGACTTGTCGGGACACCGTCGTCGGTTGTGTCTGTTGCCTGCGGTATAATATCTTACTATATAATCCACTATGTTGGCGTAAATGCGAAAGTGCTGAGTGGCGCGGCAGATGAGGAAACGGTAACGAAATTCAAGATATTTATAGATGGTATTTTGGGAAATAAGGAAATGGTTGTTACCATAGTAGCGTTTGCGGTCACACTTATTTTGGTTTATATGATACGGAGGCTGAGTGTTGATTATTCCTGGACAATTGCAATGATAACAGGTGCTATTGTAAATATTATGGTTATATTGATCGGGGATTTGATGTTTGATACGAATGTAGCCCTTGGTACTGTAATTTCGGGAACGATAATTTCGTTTATACTTACACTTATATTACAGTTTTTTGTATTTAATGTAGATTATATGAGAGCGGAAAAGGTACAATTTGAGGATGATGAATATTATTATTATGTAAAAGCGGTGCCCAAGGTGACTGTTACCAGACCGGAAAAACAGGTAAAACAGATATCCGGGCAGAATAAAATAAGGAAAAGCTAAGTGTTATTATGCAGCAGGTCAATATCTTAATTGAGAATTACTTATCCAAACTTTATATGCCGTCAATCCATTGGTCAGATGTTGTTGAAATTCTGATCATAGCTTTTTTGTTGTATTATATCCTTTTATGGATTAAAAATACAAGGGCATGGGCTTTGCTAAAAGGTGTTTTAGTTATAGCTGCCTTTGTACTGATTGCGGTTATATTCAATATGAATACAATTCTGTGGATTGTAACAAATCTATTCAGCATAGCGGCAGTAGCCATAGTTGTCATATTACAGCCGGAACTCAGGAAGGCATTAGAAGAGCTGGGACGGAAAAATTTCTTTTCATCTATTCTTACATTTGATTCTTCCAAACCTGACAACGTGCGTTTTTCAGACCGAACAATAAATGAAATTGTAAAAGCTTCTGTGGAAATGGGAAAAGTAAAAACAGGCGCTTTAATTGTTATACAGAATGAACAGCCGCTTGGTGAATATGAGCGTACCGGAATTGAAGTTGACGGTATAGTTTCCAGTCAGCTTCTGATAAATATTTTTGAACATAACACACCGCTTCATGACGGTGCCGTAATAGTAAAAGATAATCGTGTTACGGCAGCAACCTGTTATCTGCCTCTTTCAGACAACATGGAACTCAGCAAGGAACTGGGAACAAGGCACCGTGCCGGAGTGGGTATTTCCGAGGTTACGGACTCTATGACTGTCATTGTATCCGAGGAGAACGGTAAGATAAGTGTTGCCTATGGAGGTAAACTCGAAAGAGGACTGGATGCGGAGCATTTACGTGAGACTTTGCGAATTGTTCAAAATAAACCGTCAGAGGAGAAAAAACGCAAGTTATGGAAAGGCAGGTTAAAAAATGAGGAATAAATTAACCCGCAATTGGGGACTGAAACTTGGCTCTTTCCTGTTTGCGGCTATCATATGGCTTGTCGTTACTAATATAAACGATCCCATCCGAATGCGCAGCGCATACAATGTTAAAGTAAATATTCAAAATGCAAACCTGATAACTGATAGCGGGCAGGTCTATGAAGTATTGGATGACAGCGATGTAATAGGTGTAGTTACAATATCGGCTAAACGCTCGATAGTTGAGTCCCTTGATGACGATAATGTAGTGGCCATTGCGGATATGAACGAGCTGACAAGTTTAAACACAATACCGATTCGTCTTTCAACCAATAAATATAACGATAAACTGGAGAGTATCAAAGGAAGTATTGACAGCGTAAAATTAAATATTGAAGACAGGACATCCAAGACGCTGCAGATAAGGACTGATACAACCGGTACGTTAAGAGAGGGTTATATTCTGGGAGAAAGTACACTGGATCAGAATCTGATAGAGATATCCGGACCGGAATCCATTATTTCACAGGTAAGGCGTGCGGCGGTAACAGTCAATGTTTCCGGTTTTAACAGTAGTATAGGAACGGATTCGGAAATCCGCCTGTATGATGAAGAGGATAATATTATCTCATCCAATAGCATTAACAAAAGTATCAGTAAAGTGCGTGTGAATGTTGAGATACTTGAAACAAAAACGGTTCCGATTAACTGGAATGTCGGAGGAACTCCGGCAAGGGGGTATCAGGCTACAGGTGAGATTACGGCAACCAGAAATAACGTGTTGATAGCCGGAAAATCTAAAACGATATCAAACGTAAGTTCGATAGACATTCCGGAGACTGCTTTGGATATTACCGGGGCCACGGAGAATGTAGAAACCCTTATTGATATAAAAGATTATCTGCCTGAAGGGGTAATCCTTGCTGAAGAGAATTTTCAGGGAAGAATTCAGGTGGATATAGCCGTTGAAGAGAATTCCGAGCGTACAGTTACTATGTATACAAGCCGGATTCAGATTCTTAATATGCCGGAAGGCTTTGAGGGAGAAATCGAAGCTGATGAAAATACTTATCAGATTACACTGATAGGTCTGGCAGCCGTGCTGGAAGAGTTGGATGCCAATTCAATCCAGGCAAGTGTTGATGTAGGTGAATATATGAAAGATAATGACTTAGAGGAGCTAAGAGCCGGACGGCATACGATCGAACTGATATACAATCTTGATGATAATATAGAAGTAAAGGAAAATATCAAAGTAAGACTTAATATAACGGAGGATTATTAATGGGTAGATTGTTTGGTACGGATGGTGTCAGGGGTATTGCAAATGAGGAGCTGACCCCACAGCTTGCAATGCAGTTAGGGCAGGCAGGCGCATATGTACTCTCAAGGGAGAATAAGCATAAGCCGACTATCATGGTGGGCTGTGATACAAGAATTTCAGGAGATATGCTGGCTAATGCACTGATGGCGGGAGCCTGCTCCGTAGGCGCTAACGCGGTATATGTAGGGATTGTTCCAACGCCTGCGGTTGCATATCTGACAAGAAAATACAAAGTGGATGCCGGAGTTGTGATCTCCGCTTCCCACAATACGGTAGAGTTTAACGGAATAAAGTTTTTTGACGGCAGCGGCTATAAGCTTCCGGATTCACTTGAAGATGAGATAGAAGCGCTTATACGGAACGGACTTCCGGGAATCAAGTTTCCGATTGGTGCAGGTATCGGTAAGATCAAATACCGTACCGATGCAAGAGAAGAATATATCAACCATGCGATTCAGGCCGTTAAAGTTGATCTCGGAGGCATGAAAATTGTTGTGGACTGTGCAGAGGGAGCCGCTTTTTATACCTCTGTGGAAGCGCTTAAGGAACTTGGTGCGGATGTGGTTGCAATCCATAATAATCCGGACGGAACCAATATCAATGCAAACTGTGGCTCCACACATATGGGTGAGCTGCAGGCTAAGGTCGTATATGAAAAGGCAAATCTGGGTCTTGCATTTGACGGTGACGCAGACCGTCTGCTAGCGGTAGATGAAAACGGACAGATTGTAGACGGCGACCAGATTATGGCGATTGTGGGTCTGCATATGAAAAATAAAGGTATTCTCAATAACGATACAATAGTTGCTACGGTTATGAGTAACCTTGGATTTTTTATAATGGGAGAAAAGCACGGCATCAATATGGAGCAGACTAAAGTCGGAGACAGGTATGTGCTGGAAAGGATGCGGGAAATCAATGCAAGCCTTGGAGGCGAGCAGTCGGGGCATGTTATTTTTCTGGATGAAAATACCACGGGTGACGGACTCCTGAGTGCACTGCATCTCTTACAGGTTGTAGTAGAGACCGGAAAACCGCTATCTGAGCTTGCGAGTGTCATGGAAGTAATGCCTCAGGCACTTATAAATGCCAAAGTGCCTAACCATAAAAAAGAGAACTATATGGACTATCCTGAGATTGCAGAAGCAATTGATGCGCTTAATAAGAAGTTTGCCGGGGCAGGACGCGTACTTATCAGACCTTCTGGAACCGAGCCTCTGGTACGTGTTATGATTGAGGGAAAAGACCAGACAATGATAGAAAACGAGGCAAAGAAATTAGCGGAATTAATACAAAATATTATGCTGTAATATTATTACAGAAATAATGTGATGCTGTGAAAACTTTATGTTGAGAAATTCCCCAAAAAATGGTATAGTTAAGAGTAGGCTATGATTGAATGTGATAGGGGTTGCATTATAGATTATATGCTAAAATACATTAAAGTTTAGAAGGTAATTGGAGGAATGAGGGTATGGTAAGCCAAAAGGTAGTTATAAAGAACCCGACAGGGCTGCATCTAAGACCGGCAGGCATCCTATGTAAGGAAGCTATGAAATTCAAATCATTAATTACATTTTCATTTAAAGATAATACAGCGAATGCAAAAAGTGTATTGAGTGTGCTGGGAGCATGTGTTAAATGTGGCGATGAGATTGAGTTTGTTTGTGATGGTGAAGATGAACAGGAAGCACTAAAGGCACTTATTAATGCGATTGAAAGTGGTCTTGGCGAATAAAGCTATCAAATGAGCCCGTTGTATTGACGGGCTTTTTTTAGTAAGTATTTATATAATAAATGGAGGATAAAAAATGTTAAACTATCAAAGATATCGTAAAAATCCTGTAGTGGATTATCCTGAAAGGGAATGGCCTAATAAGGAGATTACAAAAGCGCCTGTGTGGTGCAGTGTAGATTTGCGTGACGGTAATCAGGCGTTGATTGATCCTATGGTGGTACATGAAAAAATAGAGTTTTTTGATTATTTGATTAAATTAGGCTTCAAGGAAATTGAAATTGGTTTTCCGGCAGCAAGTCAGATTGAATTTGATTTTCTGCGTCAGCTCATAGACCGTAAGATGATACCGGATGATGTTGTCGTGCAGGTACTTACGCAGTGCCGTGAAGAATTGATCGACAGGACGTTTGAATCGATTCAAGGCTGTAAACAGGCGATTGTGCATATTTACAATTCTACATCTACTCTTCAGAGAGATGTTGTTTTTGGCATGGATAGAGATCAGATTACCAATATTGCCGTAGAAGGTACCAGAATGGTAAAAGAACGCGCTAAGAATTTTCCGGGTAAAATCATTCTGGAGTATTCTCCGGAGAGCTTTACGGGAACAGAGTTAGACTATGCACTGGAAATCTGTACGGCGGTACAGGAAGAATGGGGGGCAACCAAAGAAGATCCTATCATTATAAATCTTCCCTCCACGGTGGAGATGAATACGCCTAATGTTTATGCGGATCAGATTGAATGGATGAACAAGCATTTTAAAAACAGGGAAAGCATAATTCTGAGCGTACATCCTCACAATGACAGGGGAACCGGCGTAGCCAGCGCAGAATTGGCTTTGCTTGCAGGAGCACAGCGTGTGGAAGGTACTCTGTTCGGAAACGGTGAGAGAACAGGAAATGTCGATATTCTGAATATTGCCTACAATATGTTTTCACAGGGCATTGATCCGAATCTTGCCATTGAACATGTAAACGAAAGTATCGAGATATATGAAAGATGCTGTAAGATTCCGATTCATCCAAGACATCCTTATGCAGGTAAACTGGTATTTACTGCTTTTTCGGGCTCACATCAGGATGCTATAAACAAGGGTGTCAAGGCGCTGAAAGAGCGTGGAAGCGAAATCTGGCAGGTGCCTTATCTTCCCATCGATCCGTCAGATATAGGAAGGGAATATGAACCCATTGTCAGAATTAATTCACAGTCGGGTAAGGGCGGCGTTGCCTTTATTATGGATACTTATTTTGGATTCAAGCTGCCCAAGGGAATGCATAAGGAATTTTCCAATGTAATACAGAAGGTTTCAGAGAAGCAGGGTGAGGTTTCCCCTGATGAAATCATGGAGAATTTCCGCAATGAATATCTGAACCAGAAAGAGCCCATTCATTTTCGCAAACTGCGTGTGGATGATTTGAGCGATGAGATTAAATCCGAATTTGATACGAAGGTATATGTAACTTACACAAATAACGGTGTTGAAAAACAGTTTGAAGCAGTCGGTAATGGACCTATTGATGCGGTAAAAAGAGGATTGCAGGAAGAGTTATCAATTGATATTAAGATTCTGGATTATGAAGAGCATGCTTTGCAGAGTGGCTCCAACTCGCAGGCTGCTGCTTACATCCATTTGCTGGATATGGATTCCGGGTCTGTCACATATGGCGTTGGTGTAAGCTCTAATATTACAAGAGCTTCTGTAAGGGCAATCTTCTCTGCGATTAACAGATTAAATTTGGGAGGTTGAAATGGAAAATAATATCGAAAAATTATCGGAAATAATACGAAATAGCGATAATATAGTATTTTTTGGGGGTGCGGGAGTTTCTACAGAGAGTGGTATACCGGATTTTCGTAGCGTGGATGGTTTGTATAATCAGAAATATGACTATCCGCCGGAGACTATTTTAAGCCACACTTTTTACAGACGCAATACGGCGGAGTTTTATAAATTTTACCGTGATAAAATGCTCTGTCTGGATGCAAAGCCCAATGCCGCACACCTTAAACTTGCCCAGTGGGAAAAAGAAGGTAAGTTAAAGGCAGTAATTACCCAGAATATTGACGGTCTCCATCAGGCGGCCGGAAGTAAGGAAGTGTTGGAACTGCACGGCTCTGTGCTTCGTAATTATTGTGAGCAGTGCGGACAGCTGTATGATGCTGAGTATATGTTAAATTCCGAAGGAGTTCCAAAGTGCTCATGCGGAGGCGGGATTAAGCCGGATGTGGTTCTCTATGAAGAGGGACTGGACCAGGAGATTTTGCAGAAATCGGTACGTTATATAAGTGAAGCCGATGTACTTATTATAGGCGGAACATCTCTTGCCGTTTATCCGGCAGCAGGACTTATAGATTACTATCGAGGAAATAAACTGATATTGATCAATAAGACACCTACTCCTAGAGATAAGATAGCCGATTTGGTCGTTCAGGGAAGTATAGGGGAGATTTTCTCTAAACTGCCTTAGGACTGCAAACATCGCAGGTTGGGCAAGAATGAGGGATTGATATGGATATTCAGGTAGGAGATGTGCTTAAATTAAAAAAACAACATCC
The DNA here is from genome assembly GCA_022510525.1 of Lachnospiraceae bacterium. Classification (GTDB taxonomy): domain Bacteria; phylum Bacillota; class Clostridia; order Lachnospirales; family Lachnospiraceae; genus UBA3282. The sequence continues at coordinate 34,704 of JAFLTH010000008.1, forward strand.
CTGCGGTTCAAGGGAATGGGAGGTGCTGCGCAGCGGAGCTGATTTTCGCTTGAAATGTCAAGGATGCGGACATCAGATAATGATTGCGCGCAGACAGCTTGAAAAAAATATAAAAGAAATCATTCCAAAGGCTTGAATGCATTAGAAGAAAAGCAATATATACTTGAATATATTGTTGTATTATGGTATACTTTGCGTGCAGAAAAATCTTGCAAATGTATTTTGCGGATGAACAAATAGGAGGAAGGAATTATGAAAAAGTATATCTTAGCAGTTGTGCTTACGGTTTCTATGACAGCCGCTCTGCTGGGCGGATGCGGAAACAGCAACGGCGGCACGAACAGTAGTGTAGACAGTAACACCGGCAGCAATGAAGCTTCCGGCAGCGGGACAACCTCTACCGGAAATGTAGTGAAGATTGGTGTTTTTGAGCCGGCAACCGGAGATAACGGTGCAGGCGGAAAGCAGGAAGTTCTTGGTATGCAGTATGCAAATCAGGAGACTCCTACAGTGGAAATCGGAGGAGTTGAATATACGGTAGAGCTGGAAATCGTGGATAACGAGTCTTCCAACGATAAGGCACCCACAGCTGCATCCACACTGGTAGGCTCCAATGTATCAGTAGCACTTGGTTCTTATGGTTCAGGCGTATCTATCGCGGCTTCTGATGTATTTAAAGATGCAGGAATTCCGGTTATTGGCGTTACTTGTACTAACCCGCAGGTAACGGAGGGTAATACCCATTATTTCCGTATCTGCTTCCTTGATCCTTTCCAGGGCACTGTTTTGGCAAACTTTGCAGATGCAAATTTCAGTGCAAAGAAAGCATATATCTTAACCAAATTGGGTGATGACTATTCCGTGGGTCTTGGCTATTACTTCAAAGAGGCTTTTGAAGCTCTTGGCGGTGAGGTTGTAGAGGACAGTTTCCCTGAAGGTAACAGCGATTTTACTTCTTATATAACATCTGCAAAAAATGCAGGTGCGGAAGTTTTCTTCGCACCGGTATCTACTGAAGCAGCAGCAAATATAATTGAGCAGGCAGCTTCTCAGGGGCTTGATATCCCTATGATGGCCGGCGATACCTGGGATTCTAACGTCATCCTGAATGCAGCTAAAGGAAAAGATGTACAGATTTATGTAACGACTTTCTATCAGGAGGGTGGTAACGAAACTTTTGATAACGGTATCAAAGAGTGGCTCAACAGTAACAATACTGCTATGTCTAACAACGGCGGCGACGATACGGTTGCAGCAGTTACAGCCATGGGTTATGATGCTTACTATGTAGCTTTGGAAGCTTTGAAAGCAGCCGGTTCAACAGACCCGACAGCTGTTAATGAGGCTCTCTGGGATGTATCCTATGCAGGTGTAACCGGACAGATTGCTTTTGAAAGCACAAACGGCGATGCAATTCGTGACACTGCTTATGTAAAGACTGCTAACACCGAAACCGGTGCATGGGACTTTGTGACAGAGCAGGGTGTAAACTAATTGGAAATATAAAGAGAGATATAAAATAAATGCGTTCAAGAGTGAACGGTTCTTTGACGCATGGTTTGCGGCGGGAGGCATCGTCTCCCGCCAAATCAATGTAATGGAGGGTTTCTATGAGTTGGATGGAAATGAATCTGCCTTATTTGCTGGCAGGTATTTCAGTAGGAGGGCAGTATGCTCTGATTGCCATTGGCTATACTATGGTCTACGGCATTCTGCGTCTTATCAATTTTGCCCACGGTGATATATTTATGGTAGCAGGCCTTATAGTGGTTTATGCAACTATGATAATGCCAATTTATCTGGCAATTCCGTTGATGATCATTGCAACGGTAATTTTGGGATTTTTAGTGGAGAGAGTGGCCTATAAGCCACTTAGGAGCGCCCCACGTATGTCGATTATGATTTCGGCCATCGGAGTTTCTTATCTGTTACAGAATACAGCGCTCTATATAACAGGCGGACTTTCACAGCAGTATACCGCAATTCCATGGATCAGTGATACGGTTAATGTATTTGGAGCAATTACGAAACGTGTTACGGTGATTACACCGTTTTTGACATTGTTCCTGGTTATTGCACTGGTGCTGTTGATCAAATATACGAAAATTGGTATGGCTATGCGTGCAGTCTCCAGAGATTTTGAGACGGCTCAGCTCATGGGAATCCGTATCAATTCTGTGGTCAGTGTGACCTTTATTATTGGAACCTTTTTGGCTGCGATAGGCAGTATGCTCTTTTTTACCAATTATACCGGAGTGACACCTACGGTTGGTGCAATGCCCGGTCTTAAGGCTTTTGTAGCTGCGGTATTCGGTGGAATCGGCTCAATCCCCGGTGCGCTGCTGGGAGGCTTTGTAATCGGTATCTGTGAAAATATTATTAAGGGCCTGGGATGGACCACGTTTTCGGATGCATTCACCTTTGCTCTTTTGATAATAGTTCTGTTGGTTAAACCCACCGGCTTATTCGGTGAGAAGTCCACAGATAAAGTATAAGGAGGTGTTCGGATATGAAGAGTAAAACTAACGTGATATGGAACATCGGCCTTATTGCAGGACTTCTGATTCTGCTTTTTGTACTGGAGCAGGTTATGCCTTCCGGTTCTATGTTGTTTACAGTATTGAAAAAGGGTGCAATTTATGCGTTGGTGGCAGTGTCTATGAACCTGCTAAACGGCTTTACAGGGCTGTTTTCTTTAGGGCAGGCGGGATTTATGCTGCTTGGAGCTTATGCTTATGGAATTCTTACTATTCCGGTTGAGTCTCGCGCCAGTGTTTATCAATATTTTGACGGGGGTCTTATTCAGTTTGCAATACCGGTGCCGTTAGCACTGATTGCTTCCGGTATATTGGCGGCAATCTTTGCCTATCTTATCGGATTGCCGGTTTTGCGTTTAAAAAGCGACTATTTAGCGATAGCAACCTTGGGTTTTGCAGAAATCATTCGTGCAGTATTTATGTGGGATAAGCTGGGTCCTGTCACCAACGGATCAAACCTGCTTAGGAATTTCCCAAGCTTTCATTCTGTACTGTTTCCTTTCGTGGTATCAGGAATATGTATTGCAGTAATCGTATTGCTTATTAATTCCACATATGGACGTGCCTTTAAGGCAATCAGGGATGATGAGATTGCGGCAGAAGCCATGGGTATCAATCTGGCTCACCATAAGCGCCTGGCTTTTGTGATAAGTTCTTTTTTTGCAGGTGTGTCCGGCGGACTTCTTGCGATGTATCAGACTTCTATTCAGGCTAATACCTTCAAATCGGCAATGACATATGAAATTCTACTGATCGTGGTAATCGGCGGTATAGGTTCCGTTACAGGAAGCTGTATCAGTTCATTCCTGTTTATTGCCTGCTCCGAGTGGTGGCTGCGTTTTCTGGACAATGACAATCTCTATATCGGAAGCTTTCACGTGCCTTTGCTTCGCGCAGGTTTCCGTAAGGTTGTATTCTCCGTCATAATTATGATAATGGTGTTGTTTTATCAACGAGGTATTATGGGTGACAAAGAGTTTTCGATTGAGGGTGTGAAGAATTTCTTCCTTAGGCTTGCCGGAAAAGGAAAAGTGAAAAAGGGAGGTGCCTCCCATGAGTAATGATATATTATTAAAAGTGGAAAATGCAACAATACAGTTTGGTGGTGTTGTAGCCGTAGATAATTTGAGTTTGGAGGTTCCAAAAGGGAAAATTGTTGCCCTGATTGGTCCAAACGGAGCAGGAAAGACGACAGCTTTCAATTTGATTACAGGTGTATATGCACCCACCAATGGCGTTGTTTATTTTAAAGATAAGAAAATTATCCAGAACCATCCTCAGGGCAAGATGAAAAAGCTCTATCAGGGTGAAAATGGTGAAAAATATGTAGGGAAAAAAGTTCTCGCTCCCACACCTGATAAGATTACGCGCCTGGGAATCGCCCGCACATTCCAGAACATACGTTTGTTCAAAACCCAGACCGTATTTGAGAATGTGCTCATTGCCAAACATATGCTTCGTACAAGTAACGTATTTACCGCTACTTTCCGCCTGAATTCCAAGGAAGAGGCACAGATGCGTGCGGATACGGACGAATTGCTGCGTATTATGGAACTTCAGGATGTGCGTGATGAACTGGCTACCTCCTTACCATATGGTAAACAGCGCAGACTGGAAATTGCCCGTGCTATGGCTACGAAGCCGGAGCTTCTACTGTTAGATGAACCCGCGGCAGGTATGAATCCCCAGGAGACTATGGAACTTACTGAGTTTATCGGTCGCTTAAGAGATGAGTTTGGAATGACGATTTTTATGATCGAGCATCATATGGATCTTGTTATGGAGATTTCCGATCATATTTATGTGCTGGATTTTGGCAAGCAGATTGCGGAGGGCGCTCCGGAGGAAGTGCGCAATAATCCACGTGTGATTGAGGCCTATTTAGGAGGTGCGCAGGATGAGTAATATTCTGGAAATTAAGAATCTGAATGTGTCCTATGGTGGAATTAAAGCGGTTAAGGATATCAGCTTTTCGGTTCCACAAGGTGAGATTGTCACACTTATTGGCGCAAATGGAGCCGGAAAGAGTTCTACACTGCGTTCCATTGTCAATCTGGTGAAGCCGGAGAGCGGAAGCATAGTATTTAACGGTGAAGAGATTCAGGGTCTTCCCATAGATCAGATTGTGTCCAAAGGAATCACGCTGGTTCCGGAGGGCCGCAGGGTATTCTCCGATCTGACCGTGGAAGAGAATCTGAAGATTGGCGCCTATCTGCGTAAGGATTCGCTGGACGATGATATGAACTGGGTATATGAGCTTTTCCCGCGTTTGAAAGAGCGTTCATGGCAACTTGCAGGAACCTTGTCCGGAGGTGAGCAGCAGATGCTTGCAATTGGTCGTGCACTTATGTCAAGACCCAAACTTATTATGATGGATGAGCCTTCTCTGGGACTTGCGCCGATTGTGGTACAGGATGTATTTAAAATTATTCGGGAGATTAACCGTCAGGGAGTGACTATTCTGTTGATTGAGCAGAACGCCAACATGGCTCTTAAAACGGCGAATAAGGGTTATGTTATGGAGACAGGCAGCATTACTTTGACCGGTACAGGTGCCGAGCTGTTGGCAAATGATGAGGTTAAGGCGGCATATTTGGGAAAAGCAAACCCGGAAAGTCAGAAAAAATAATTTTTTTTAAAACGCTTGAAATTATTTGATATTTGTGTTAATATATTAGTCCGTAGTGTTATATTTTAACAAACAGTCAATATTCCTTGCTCCCGCAAGGGGGCCAGAGACCAAAAGGAGGTAACAGGCATGAACAAATATGAATTAGCCGTTGTTGTTAGTGCGAAAATCGAAGATGACGAAAGAGCCGCAACATTAGAGAAATGCAAGGCTCTTGTCGAAAGATTCGGTGGACAAGTTACAAATGTTGATGACTGGGGTAAGAAAAAATTAGCTTACGAAGTTCAGAAAATGAAGGAAGCTTTTTATTATTTTATCCAGTTCGACGCTGAGAGCACTGTCCCGGCTGAAATTGAAAGCCGTATTCGTATTATGGACAATGTAATCAGATACTTGTGCATTAGACAAGACGAGGAATAGTAGAAAGAGGTACTTAATGAATAAAGTTATTCTTATGGGACGTTTGACCCGTGATCCTGAAGTGAGATACTCTCAAGGTGAGAGTGCAATGGCGATTGCCAGATATACATTAGCTGTTGATCGTAGATTTAACCGTAACGGAGATGAAAACACCGCAGATTTTATTAACTGTGTTGCTTTTGGCAGATCGGGAGAATTTGCTGAGAAATATCTTCATAAGGGAACGAAGATTGCAATAACAGGACGCATCCAGACCGGTAGTTATACCAATAAGGACGGCGTTAAAGTGTATACCACAGAAGTAGTTGTAGAAGACCATGAATTTGCAGAAAGCAAGAACGCTTCTTCAGGAGATGGGGGATTCGCCTCAGCAGGCAGCAGGCCTGAACCGGTAGCAGCCGGTGACGGATTTATGAATATTCCGGACGGAATAGATGAGGAGCTGCCATTCAATTAATAGTGTGAAATTAATAGGAGGTAGTTAAGATGGCTTATAATAAGACTGAGAAGCCTGATTTCCCTGCAAAGAGAAAAGGCGGAATCCGCAGAAGAAAGAAAGTCTGTGTATTTTGTGGTAAAGATAATTTAATTGATTACAAAGATGTCAATAAATTAAAAAGGTATGTGTCTGAAAGAGGTAAGATTCTTCCCAGAAGAATTACCGGAAACTGCGCTAAGCATCAGAGAGCGCTTACAGTAGCAATCAAGCGCGCAAGACACGTAGCATTGATGCCTTATGTACAGGACTAATTAACAGTCGATAATATGTAAAAAGACCAATTACTTTTTAGGTGGTTGGTCTTTTTTGTATATGAAGTTTCAGTTGTATGATAAGTTGTCTGGTCGGAAAATAACCGCAATATATTGATATTTTAATAACTTTTGCGATTATAACCTGAAAAAATGTTGATAATATTAAAAGTCTATTATATAATAATCTCACATGGAGGTGTTGAAAATGATTGATAGACCTATGTATGTTGAGAGAATTCTTTCGTACAAAGATACACCATTTGTAAAAATACTTACAGGCGTGCGACGTTGTGGAAAGTCTACTATTTTAAAAATGATAGTGGAAAAATTAAAAGAGCAGGGAATTCCAACCGAACGTATTATACAGTATAATTTTGATTCTTTGGAATATGATGAGATTAAAACAGCAAAAGCCCTTTATGCAGAATTAAAAAAACATTTAACGAAAGATAAAACATATTTATTCTTGGACGAGATACAGGAAGTAAGTTCCTGGGAAAAAGTAGTTAATTCATTAATGCTGGATTTTGATGTTGATATTTATGTAACGGGTTCGAATTCCAGGATGATGTCATCTGAAATTTCTACTTATCTTACAGGAAGATATATTAATTTTTCAATTTATCCGCTGTCATTTTCAGAGTACCTGACTTTTCGTAAGCACTTTTCTGATGTTTCAGATAAAAAGATTGAGCTTGGAAAATATTTGCGTCTTGGCGGTTTTCCGGCAGTTCATTTGCGGGAATACACACCGGAAGAGGTGTACACCATTGTTAAAGACATTTATAATTCTACGATATATACAGATATAGTACAACGTAATCAAATCCGTAAAGTGGACCAGTTAGAAAGGATTGTCCGATTTGTTTTTGATAATGTTGGACGAACTTTTTCTGCATCATCTATTTCGAAGTATCTTAAAAGTGAAAATCGCAGCATAGATAACGAAACTGTGTATAGCTATTTGAATAAATTGGAAAATGCATATATTCTGCATAGATGTTCCCGATATGATATTCAGGGTAAAGAACTTTTGAAAACACAGGAAAAGTTTTATCTGGCTGATTCTGCGTTTCGTTACAGTGTTTTGGGTTACACACCTGACAGTATAGCAGCTATGCTTGAAAATATAGTTTATCTGGAATTACTTCGCAGGGGTTATGATGTATTTGTAGGAAAATTGAATAACTCAGAAATCGATTTTATTGCTGCCAAACAGGAAAACAAATTGTATATTCAAATAGCGCAGGAAATTGGTTCGCCTCAAACCGAGCAGCGTGAATACGGACACTTGTTGGATATTCATGATAATTATCCTAAATATGTATTGAGGACGGATACCTTTGCAGGCGGTAATTATCAGGGAATAAAAACTATGCATATATCAGATTTTTTGTTGAGTAATGAGTATTAATGACGACGTATCCTGATTAAGTACAGCATTAGCGTTATTAACGTAATACCTGAGCATGTGCAAATGATAAGCACTGCATACTGTCCGAAACCGCTCCAGTCATTGTGATACAGCCTGCTCAAAAAAGGAAGTGCCAGAACTATTAATAGATACCAAAATGATGGAACAATTATTGCACGTAGTTTTTTGGAATCTTCTAAAGTTTTATCAGCATGATTCTCAGATTGAACAGCACACTGATTTTCGGACTTTATAAACATATGCCTGTAAATAAAACCTGCTAACATATATATAATTAGCAGCGACGAAAAATAAATACCGGTTCCTATCAGTGTATGAAGTCTATCCGGCGTCAGCCATCCGTCTATGAGATTCCGGGCCTCCAACCGGATAGGAATATAGATTGAAGCAATGATCCTCAAACTGTTAACAAATATTGTAGTCACATAAGCAAAAACAGCACTGAAAACAAACCACAGATATCCTTTTCGTCTATCTTCTATCTGATACAAGAATGAAAATATACACATCAAAAAAGTAAGCAGCATAAATCTGGTACCTGAGCATGCGGGAGCAAACAGAAATCTGTGATAGTGATTTACATACCCCATATGCGGAATATATTCAAAAGGAATGCCGCTAAGGACACTGACCCACCTTGCGGTGGGGGTCAGTATCCATTTTAAAGCATCGCTGTCAGTAACCCGGCAGAAATATTTAATAACAGCTGATATTAAAAGCGCCATAAGATAAATCGGCCAATCTTTTTTTAGTATATTGATTGCATTCTCAATTATCGTTTTAACCTGTGTAGATTTCATACATATGTCCTTTTCTTTATACATATATCTTTTTCTTTTTCCTCTTTTTTGACAGAACCGGTATAAACATAATGACTGCCAGTGCGCTGATAATGATTAACTCATTAGGTTCCGAACCGATACGGTAGCCGACCGCCAGATTAGATACCTCAAGGGGCAGCGGAAGCGGTTGATTGACATCCGTGCTTTCGGCTTCCGGATTACGGACTACATCCAGTACCGCAATAAACGAGGTATAAGGTGTTATCATACTGTATGACAGACCCAGTTTTGTAACTTCATCCTTTACATCCGGGTTGTTGGAGTTGGTACCGTAATCGGTTAAACGCTCAACACGCTTGCGGGCCCATAAATATCCAAGTGAACTGCTCTCGGCGCTTACAACGTCGGCCACTGCAATGCTTTGGGAATATTCTCCGTTACCGTTCCTACCGGTAATTTCAATGTTTCCTGTGGCTTCACCCTTCCATTTGCCAAGCAGTACAATGGGTTTCTCGGAATATAGTGTAGGCAGGATAGCGGGCTCCACATCATAAGCATCAAAACCGTCAAATGAAACCTTGATATCTGTTAAAACGGGTGACTGTATATAGGTACGGAACCGTTCCGCAGTATTTGAAGCTTCTTCCGACTTGGTGACTACAAAGGCTTCCCCCTGACCGGTGGCAGCTATTCCTTCAATCAGATAACGGTTAACGGCGGAACCTATTCCGAATGAAAAGAAATCAGCCTGATTCAAATTGTCGTTAATAAGTTTAAAAATATCCGATTCGCCATATATATAACCATCTGTAATAATTACTATGTTGCGGGATGTATCTCCGTCAGTCGGAATATCCAGAGCATCTTTTAGCGCTTCCGCAAGTTCGGTGCCTCCCGCGCCCTTCTGTTCCTTTATGAGTTCAATTGCCTTATCAATATTTTCCTGTGTGGCAGGAAGGGAGCGCTCCGACATCTGATAAGAGTCGCCGGAGAACAGAATCAAATTAAAGGTATCCGTTTCCCGCAGTCCGGAAACCAGATTATTTATAAGCTCTTTGGCAGTATCCAGCGGGAAACCGGACATAGAACCTGATACATCCAGTACAAAAATATATTCTCTCGGAGGAATATCTTCGACTTCGTAGCGTTCAGGCGGCTGTACCATCAGCATAAAATAGTTTTCATTTTCTCCTTTATCCATAATAAGGCCTGTACCGATTTCTTCGCCGGTAAGTTTATAATCCAGAATAAAGTCACGATTCCCTGCATATTCTGAAACATTAGCCAGGCTCACGTGGGCAGTAGTATTCTCTTCCCAACCGATATCAATATTGTGGGAACTGCTTGTAAGTGATGATATCGGTACCCCTGCCGAAATCGTAACATTGATATTATACTCATCAGAAGGCGCGGTACCTTCTTTAAGATAAGGCGTTGCAGTCCACTCATCCCTATTGCCGGCTTCATCAATAATCGGACCAACATACCTCGGACCTGCAACCGTCGGAAAAACAAATTGATAACTCCCCTCGGTAGGAGTAATAAGCTCCGTATAATGCAATTCGATACGAACATCATCCCCGGGCATAATATTGGCTACATCCATAGTGAAAACATTAGCCCTTTCCTCAGAAAGCATGGACGCGCTTTTACCTTCGCTCTTAGCCGCCTCAAACTCTTCCTTAGCCTCTTCTTTTTCCTTAATAACGGCGGTCACAACCTGATTACCAATCTGCATCTTCATCCCGTGAATGGTAACCTTGGTAGAGGCCGGAAACACATAACTTGCATTGATAGGTTTAGTCCCCTCATTGGAATAACTCTGTACCACATAAGTATCAGCAATAATTCCCGCAATATTAGTGGTTACTTCCGTCTTCTTAAGCGGAAAAGAATCAACCCCGACTTCCTCACTCTCCACATAAAAATACGGAGCATAAGTCTTGTCCTTATCATCCTCATTAGCATGTGATTCCTCTGCATGCACCACCGATGCAGGCGCCAATGTAAAGATAAATATAATTGCTGCAAATAAACTTAATACTCTTCTGTGCTTTCTCATTTTATATTCTCCTTTTCTTCAATATTCAGAAGTTGGAGGAAATAGTAACTTTTCTTTGCGCCTCTGGCTCTGACAATAAGCAAAGAAAAGTTACTATTTCTTCCAACCTCGTCGCTATGACCAAATGATATACCACATAAGCATCATACCTGTATCATTCTTGCATCAAAAAGGAATCTTTTTTGCATCAGAAAAGAATCTTTTTTGCATCAAAGTTGTAACATTATATAGCTCAAAATAACAATATCTGTCATATTATGGTAAAAAAGACCAATATATTGATGTGGCACTAATTACCAAAAAATGATATACTAAATATGTTATTTATTCATAGGGTGAAAAACTGCGTTCTTCACCCGCGAGTTTGTGCTTACGCGCAAACATCGCAGATTATGACATAGGTATGGTTGTTGGTGTGTATATCAGACATACAAACAAGAGGTTATGATGAAAAATAGTGTAAAACTAAAAGGAAGATTAAAGTCATATTTACAGTCTTCTTTATACCTGGGATTTTTATTAATAGCAATAGATTTACTGATTTACTTAATAGACTATCGTGCAGGACTGGTATTAACCTGTTTCCTTGTTTTTTATTTTGTGATAATTCTGTCCCTAATGTTCTATAATAAGCCTATTATCATTAACGAGCTGATAAGCTTTGCAACTCAGTACGGACAGATACAGAAGAGGTTGCTGCGTGATTTGGATCTGCCCCATGCACTTCTGGATGAGGCCGGTAAGATTATCTGGACAAACCATGCATTTGAGAAAGCGGTTGATAAGGAAAAAGGATATAAGAAATCCATAACCTCGCTTTTCCCGACAATCACTAAAGAGCGATTACCGGGTATAAGTGATGAAGAAGAAGCAGAATTCAATATAGAGTATGGAGAAAGAAATTATACCGCAAAGCTTAAAAAGATTTCGCTTAAGGAAATGGCAGAGAACAGTGATATCATTGAAGCCCAGGGTTATGAGGGTTATTTGATCGCGCTTTATCTCTTTGATGAGACCGCATTGAAAATAGCTTTGCAGGAAGTGGATGATCAGAGTCTTGCTGTGGCACTTATTTATCTGGACAATTATGAAGAGGCCCTGGAGAGTGTTGAGGAAGTCAGAAGGTCGCTTTTGATTGCCTTGATAGATAGGAAGGTAAACAAGTATATTGCGGCATTAGACGGTATCTGTAAGAAGTTGGAGAAAGATAAGTATCTGGTAGTAATGAGGAAAAAGGCAGTTGATTTACTTAGAGAAAGCCGTTTTGACTTATTAGAGGATGTTAAGACTGTTAATATAGGTAATGAGATGGCTGTTACTATCAGTATCGGTGTGGGTTTGAGCGGACTTACCTATGCGCAGAACTATGAATTTGCCAGAAATGCAATCGACCTGGCACTTGGACGCGGCGGCGACCAGGCAGTAGTCAAGATGCCTGAAAATATAGTTTATTACGGCGGAAAGAGTCAGCAGGTTGAGAAGAGTACCCGTGTAAAGGCAAGGGTAAAAGCCCATGCTCTTAGAGAGATTATTTCCGTTAAAGATAAGATATATGTTATGGGACATAATCTGGGTGATACTGACAGTTTCGGAGCATCGGTCGGAATCTACTGTATTGCCAAGGCGCTTGGAAAACAGGCACATATTGTATTAAATGATGTTACCGCATCCATGCAGCCTATGGTGGATATGTTCAGAAATAATGACGAGTATGATGATGACATGATCATAAGTGGTACACAGGCATTGGAAATGATTAACAGTAATGCGGTTCTGGTGGTTGTGGATGTTAATAAACCCAGCATTACGGAATGCCCGGAACTGCTTAAGCATTGCAGCTCCATCGTAGTTCTGGATCACCACAGACAGGGAACGGAAGTTATTGAGAATGCAACCTTATCATATATTGAGGCCTATGCTTCCTCCACCTGCGAAATGGTTTCCGAGATACTTCAGTATATAAGCGACGGAATGCGTCTTAAGTCGGAAGAGGCGGCCTGCCTTTATGCCGGCATTATGATTGATACCAATAACTTTATGACCAAAACGGGTGTAAGAACCTTTGAAGCGGCAGCATACCTTAGAAGGAACGGCGCTGACGTCACCTGGATACGTAAGCTTTTCAGAGATGATGCGGCAGAATATAAGGCTAAGGCTGATGCTGTCAGTCAGGCTGAGATATACAGGCACTCATATGCTATTTCAATATGTCATGGAGAACATGTGCAAAGTCCTACCGTGGTAGGCGCGCAGGCAGCAAATGAACTGCTGAATATCAAGGGTGTCAAGGCAAGTTTTGTACTTACGATATATAACGGAATGGTGTATATTTCCGCACGTTCTATCGATGAGGTTAATGTACAGGTAATTATGGAACGTATGGGTGGCGGAGGTCATATGACTATGGCAGGATGCCAGCTGAAGGACACTACTTTGGAAGGCGGAATTATAGTGATAAAGAATACGCTGGATACTATGATTGAAGAGGGTGAACTGAAGTAGTTTCAATGCTGCTGAATTTAAAGAAACCCCAAAAGAAAGGTATGGACGATAAAATGAAGATTATTTTACTGCAGGATGTTAAAAGTTTGGGTAAGCAAGGTGAAATTGTAGATGTAAGTGACGGTTATGCGAGAAATAAATTACTTCCTCAGAAATTAGGAGTGGAAGCAAATGCTAAAAATTTAAATGATTTAAAGCTTCAAAAGGCTAATGAAGAGAAAAAAGCAAAGGAACTGCTTGAGGCGGCTAAAGAGCTTGCCAAGGTATTGGAGACGAAAGAAGTTGTGGTAAAAATGAAATCCGGTGAGGGCGGAAAAACTTTTGGCTCCATTTCTTCAAAAGAAATTGCAGCCGAGGCAAAGAAACAGTGTGACCTGGAGCTGGATAAGAAGAAAATCCAGTTACCTGAACCGATTAAGGCCTTGGGAGCATATGAGGTTGGTGTAAAACTTCATCCTAAGGTTACAGGAAAACTTAAGGTAAAGGTTGTTGAAGAATAGTAAAAGGTGGGATAAAAAATGCCGCAGCCAATGGAAGAGGCATTATTGAAAAGAATATTGCCGCACAGCATTGAGGCGGAGCAGTCGGTCATAGGCTCAATGATTATGGACAGGGAAGCAATTATAGTTGCTTCTGAAATTATCGGTGGCGATGACTTTTACAGCAGACAGTATGGTATCCTTTTTGAAACTATGGTAGAGTTAAATGATGAAGGCAAACCGGTGGACCTGGTGACTCTTCAGGACAGGCTCAAAGAAAAGGACGTGCCTCCGGAGGTAAGCAGTTTGGAATTTGTAAGAGATTTGATTACTGCGGTGCCTACCTCTGCCAATATTAAATATTATGCCAATATAGTAGCGGAGAAATCCACGCTGCGTAAACTTATTAAACTGAATGAAGAGATTGCCAATACCTGTTATGTGGGTAAGGAAAGTCTTGAAGTTATTTTAGAAGATACTGAAAAAAGGGTATTTGACTTGGTGCAGCGAAGAAATACCGAGGACTTTATGCCAATCAGGCAGATTGTTATGAATGCAATGGACAGAATAGAAAGGGCTTCGCATAACAAGGGTAATGTAACGGGTATTGCAACGGGTTTTATTGACCTGGATTACAGAACGGCCGGTATGCAGCCCTCAGACCTTATTCTGGTAGCTGCAAGACCGTCTATGGGTAAAACCGCATTTGTACTTAATATTGCCGAGTATGTGGCATTTAAGCAGAATCAGACTGTAGCGATATTCAGTCTGGAAATGTCCAAGGAGCAGCTTGTAAACAGACTTTTCTCCATGGAATCCAAGGTTGACTCACAGCATTTAAGAACAGGAAATCTCAGCGATGAAGAATGGGAGAAATTGATTGAAAGCGCCGGCGTAATCGGTAAATCCAATCTTATAATTGATGATACGCCGGGTATAAGTATTTCGGAGCTGCGTTCCAAATGCCGTAAATATAAACTTGAGCATGGACTTGAAATGATAATCATTGACTACCTGCAGTTGATGACGGGAAGCGGCAGGACTGATTCAAGGCAGCAGGAAATCTCGGACATATCACGTTCATTAAAGGCCCTGGCGAGGGAGCTTAATGTTCCTGTCATTGCACTGTCACAGCTTAGCCGTGCCGTGGAGCAGAGGCCGGATCACAGACCGATGCTTTCCGATTTGCGTGAATCAGGTGCTATTGAGCAGGATGCCGATGTGGTAATGTTCATTTACAGAGATGATTATTATAATAAAGATACGGAGAAAAAGAACATTGCGGAAATAATCATTGCTAAACAAAGAAACGGTCCGATTGGAACAATAGAGCTGGTTTGGCTTCCGGATTTCACCAAATTCGGAAATTTACAAAAATAACATAGGTTATTTAATATAATTGAATATAAATAATTACAAAAGAGACAAGCCTAAGCAGGTTTGTCTCTTTTATGCTTGGCGGAAAGGGGAATGAAAATGAATCAAGAAACCTTATTAATTTCAGAGGCAGCTAAACGTGTACAGGTAGAGACCCATGTTCTTCGCTATTGGGAAGAGGAATTGCAGCTTCCGATTAAGAGAAACGAGATGGGGCACAGATATTATACAATGGAAGATATAAATCAGTTTAGAGAGATTAAACTTTTAAAGGAACAGGGATTGCAGTTGAAGGCAATCAAAAGCATACTGCAAAAAGCCCATTTTGAAAATTCCGAAGCAGATACTCCGGAAGTGGTGGAAGAGAAGGCTATGGACTATATGATTGGAAAGAGGCAGAAATTCATTGTTTCACTTGCAGATAATGCCAATAAGGAAGAAAAAGCTAAAAGATTGCAGTATTTAATCCAGCATATGATTACGGAGAGTGTAAAAAATGCAAACAAGGAACTTTGTACGGAGATTAAAGAGAGTGTCATTAAAGAACTGGACTATCAGTTCAGGACGATAGAAGAACGGGAGGAAGAACACTGGAAAAAAGAAGAAGAACATTATCGTAAAGTAGATGAAATGCTTAGACAGCATTATAAAGTTAAGGAAAAACCGCCTAAAAAAGAACGTAGGGGAAAAAATAAAAACGGCTGGGGCGGAAATCAAGTATGAGATATTATATCAAAAAAGCATTCATCTATGTATGCGAGGATGAATGCTTTTCCGGTTGTTATCTGTTGTCGATTAACCCTGTGAAATAGCACCGGTCGGGCAGGCACCTGCACAGGAACCGCAATCGATACATGTATCAGGATTAATTTCAAATTTGCCATCGCCCATGCTGATAGCTCCTACAGGACATTGAGCTTCACAAGCTCCGCATGCTACACAAGCATCGCCAATTACGTATGCCATAATCATATCCTCCTTATATTGTAAATGCATAGTGATAAATAATATTTAATTATATTTTTATTTTAATATAAAAGCATAGAATATACAAGTAAAAGTGTGAAATTAAAATTTTGCTCTTTTATAGATTATTATGCAAGCTCTGCACGGCGCTTACGTATACCCTCAAGGATTACTTCTTTTTTCTCAAGGAGCTGTTTTTTCTCCATAGCGGGGACACCTTTAAGCTTATATTCCATTCCAAGCTTTTCATACTTGCTTTCTCCCATTGTATGATATGGTAGGGCATCCAGAGCTTTCAGATTATGGAATTGACCTATAAAATAGCCCAGCTTGTATAAGTACTCATCATCATCGGTAATACCGGGTACAATAACGTGACGGATCCACATATCGACATTTTTCTCATTCAAATATGCCGCAAAAGCCAGAATACCGTCATTAGGCTGTGCAGTAAGTTCCTTATGCTTTTCGGGATCAATATGTTTAATATCCAACATGACCAGATCGGTCAACGTCATCAATTTGTCCAGCTTGGCAAGCCACTCCGGATTACCGTTAGGTTTGTAGGCAATTCCTGAAGAATCTATACAGGTGTGGATTCCTTTTTCTTTGGCAAGGGTAAAAAGATCGATCAGAAAATCTACCTGCATAAGCGGCTCTCCGCCTGTTACGGTAATGCCGCCGCCTTTATAGAAGCTTATATTACGCTCATACTGTTCTATAATATAGGCGGGTTCCATTAAAGTACCCCCGTTCATTTCCCAGGTATCGGGATTATGGCAATAGGCACATCGCATAGGGCAGCCCTGAACAAATACTACAAATCTTACTCCGGGACCATCTACCGTGCCAAAACTTTCTAATGAGTGAATTCTTCCCTGCATAGTCGACTCCTTTTTTAAGAAAACTGCGCACCGGCTAAAAATAGCTAATGCGCAGTCGCTTAATTAATTATTTACAATTCTTAATCTTAAAGATTAGATACTCTCATGGAATGTACGAGAGATAACGTCAGCCTGCTGTTCGGGTGTTAATTTAATGAAGTTAACAGCATATCCGGAAACACGGATTGTAAGCTGAGGATAGTTCTCAGGATGTTTCTGAGCGTCTAATAAAGTATCTCTGTTGAGTACATTTACGTTAAGGTGATGTCCACCTTTTGTTGCATAGCCATCTAATAATGATACCAGGTTATCTACCTGAGCTGTGTTTGTTGCTGCCATTTTATTATCCTCCTTTTTATCTGAAATCATCCAGTCCCTGTTCCAAAGTTGGAACACTGCATGCCAATGGTGTTCTGGAGCAGTCCGTACAGCCCATGGTCTGTACTTCTTTTGAATTTTCGGATTCAGCGTTAACATCGACATTTACATGACCAACGCCCTGCGCCATACCCGAATCCAACATTTTTACAAAATCATCAATAATTTGTTTATCGTCCATAACGACCATCCTTTATTTGTTTAAGTCAATATTAAGATCTCCTGCAAATACCTGATCTTCCTTGCCAAGTGCACCGGGGATGATGGTAAATGTATTGGAGATACCATCCTGAGCATCCTTGAACGGAAGCTTGGATACTGAAGATAAGGAAGCTACTGCACCGTGGGTGTCACGTCCGTGCATCGGGTTAGCACCGGGAGCAAAAGGCTCACCTTTCTTACGTCCGTCAGGTGTGTTACCTGTAGCCTTACCATAAGTTACGTTAGAGGTAATGGTAAGGATAGAAGTTGTAGGAACACCATTTCTGTAAGTATGATGTCTTCTTACAGCTGTCATAAATCTGTGAACGATATCCTGTGCAATAAGGTCAACACGGTCATCATCGTTACCATATTTCGGGAACTCGCCTGTGGTCTTAAAGTCAACGATAATGCCGTCTTCATCCCTGATAGGTTCAACCTTTGCATATTTGATTGCTGATAAAGAGTCAGCTACGATAGACAGACCTGCAACACCTGTTGCGAAATAACGTTTAACGTCCCTGTCATGAAGAGCCATCTCTGCTCTTTCATAGCAGTATTTATCATGCATATAGTGAATGATATTCAGAGTATTTACATATACGTCTGCCTGCCATTCCATCATATCCATGAATTTATCAAATACATCATCATAGTCAAGAACATCGCCTTCAACTTTGCGATACTTAGGACCAACCTGTTTCTTGGTAACTTCATCTACACCGCCGTTTAATGCGTAAAGCAGACACTTAGCAAGGTTAGCACGAGCTCCGAAGAACTGCATTTCCTTACCAACAACCATTGAAGATACGCAGCATGCGATTGCGTAGTCATCACCGTGGGTTACTCTCATAAGATCATCGTTCTCATACTGAATAGAAGAAGTCTGGATAGACATCTTAGCACAGTATTTCTTCCAGTTATCAGGAAGCCTTGTAGACCAGAGAACTGTAAGGTTCGGCTCCGGAGAAGGTCCAAGGTTTGTAAGTGTGTGTAAATAACGGAAGCTCATCTTGCTAACCAGAGGACGACCGTCAACACCAACACCACCAAGGGATTCTGTTACCCATACCGGATCGCCTGCAAAAATCTGATTGTATTCAGGTGTACGTGCAAATTTAATTAAGCGCAATTTCATAATGAAATGATCAACAAATTCCTGAATCTCCTGTTCTGTGAAAGTTCCGTTTGCAAGGTCTCTTTCTGCATAGCAGTCAAGGAATGTAGATGTACGTCCAAGAGACATAGCTGCACCGTTCTGCTCTTTAACTGCGCAGAGGTAACCAAAGTAAGTAGCCTGGATAGCTTCCTGTACGTTAGTAGCAGGTTTGGAAATATCGCAGCCATATGAAGCAGCCATTTCTTTCATAAGTTTAAGAGCTACCATCTGTTCTGAAAGTTCTTCACGAAGACGGATAACATCATCTGTCATAACACGTCCTGTTGAATCTTTCTGAGCCTGTTTGTCTTCAATAAGATAATCAATACCGTACAGAGCAACACGTCTGTAGTCACCAATGATACGTCCACGTCCATAAGCATCCGGAAGACCTGTGATGATATGTGATGAACGGCAAGCTCTCATTTCCTGATTGTACGCATCAAAACAGCCTGCATTGTGCGTTTTTCTGTGTGTGGAGAAGAACTCGCTGATTTCAGGGTCAACTTCATAACCGTTATCGGAGCAAGCTTTTTCTGCCATTCTGATACCACCGTAAGGCTGAAGAGAACGCTTGAAAGGCTTATCTGTCTGGAATCCAACGATTTTTTCCTTGCTCTTGTCAAGATATCCCGGTCCGTGGGATGTAATTGTAGAAACAACCTTGGTATCCATGTCAAGTACGCCGCCGGCTTCACGTTCCTGTTTCATTAAATCAAGAACCTGTGCCCATAAGTCTTTTGTGTTCTGTGTAGGCTCTGCTAAAAAGGATTCGTCACCATCATAAGGATGATAATTTCTCTGAATAAAGTCACGCACATTTACTTCATTCTCCCATTTGCCGCCTACAAAATCTTTCCATTCTGGTCTCATTTTGAATAGCCTCCTGTTTTAATAAATTTTTGATATGTTCGGCATGTTTCATAATAAGAAAGCATGCTTAAAATCCTGTATACTCATTATAGTTAAATGATTAAATTACGTCAAGTAAAGCATTGTACTTTTTCCAATACAAAATGTAAAAGAATCTGTAATTTTTTGTGAAATTTGTATGTATACGAGTATGCCTAGCGGCAAACTCGACAAGAATTGCGTTGCAATTCTTGTTGGAGTAGTAATATTTGGTCTTGCAGTAATTGAAATTTAAGATTATACTGTATAAACGTAAAGAGAATATGGTAATAGTCAGTGGGGAAAACTGATATTATAAAAAATAAAAATCAGGAGGTATAAATATATGTCAGAAATAACGAAAGATATGACAATAGGAGAAATTTTAAGGACAAACCCGGATGTGGCTCCGGTACTTATGAATGCAGGCATGCACTGCCTTGGTTGTCCGTCGGCACAGGGGGAATCTTTAGAGGAAGCTGCTATGGTTCACGGTATGAATATCGATGATTTAATGGCACAGATTGCAGCCCTGTAAAAATGAACCATTAAGTTTATAATAATTTATAATTACAAAAAGTTCCGGACATCATGTCGTTTCGACAGATTCCGGAACTTTATTATATACTAATTAGATACCGGACAGCGCCTGGATTGCGTTATCTTTTATAATAGGTTCATAATGTTCCTCCAGATAAGATTCGGCAGCAGTTGAAAACTGCTCTGGATGACCATATTCTGTCATAATATTACATATGCGGTTAAAGTCAGCCGTTGTCATTCCCAAGGGGCTTATAAGAAGAAGATATGAGCCGTTCTGGTCATTTTTGTATAATGAATTGCAGCCGTTATATATGGGAGCCGCAATATTGGCAAGTCTCATTATATCGGATAGAGATACAAATGAGAACATTCGCTCCGTGTGCGGAGCGGAAACCACTTCTTTAGACTGAACCGGAGTCTTGCTTACGGAATCAGTGGCCGGTTTCGAACGGCTTTGTTGATCCATCTTCCGTAACATATCCAGCATTTCGTCTGCGTTGTCGGAAAATGCTTCAATTATATCTTCGGTATCGTCTATATCTTCGTCGTGGACCGAAGGCGCAAATTTTGAAAAGCGTGTATCCAGTTCTTCAGGATCTTCCACTTTGGTAATGATAAGGACTATACACTCCGCATTCAGAGGAATAGCTTCTATCATAAGAGGAATATCCTCTGCTTCAAAGCCGCATTCATAAGCTGCCTGCTGCATCATATCCCGGAAAAGGCTTTTTGCTTTTTCCGTACCGTATGCCAATTCGCTTATTTTCAATTCTCTGTCAGCCAGGTCTTCTCTGGTCAGTGTACAGCGAATCTGATGTTCGTTTACTTTTTCAATTTTCATAATATCACATCCTTACTATAAGATACTGATACTGTTAATTTATGTGAAATATTTTAATAAAATAATGATAAGTCATCAAAATTTTATTTACGTTAAAAGTATCTTATACTTTGTGTTGATTTAAGTCAATAGTATGACAAAACTCTTTAAAAAAATTTAATATTTTTAGAAATTGCTTGCTTTTTTGTCATATTATGGTTATAATATCGACAAGATGTCTCCCGGTAGTCTGCATCGAAAGGAGGCAATGCCGAAATTTAATACTAAAAAGAGTCTTTTTCTCTAAGAAAAGTCTTACAGGCTTAAGTGCCTGGTCGTAAAGTAATTATTTTCATTCATTATTTTCACAATTATAATTCACAAGGATTGAAAAGGTTATACAGATATTTTTATTTTTTTAGCATGCCGGAAACATCTTACAGATTATTGCACCTTATATTAAGATTATCGTCATTTATCGTTTTTTATGTAATAAAAATTTGATAACTGTTTGTTAAAATACTGCGAATTCCTTTTGTTAAAATATCAAATTTTTATGGAATACTTCTGACCGGCTTTCGGTTATATAAGATATAAACAATAAAATATATAAAATCAGGAAACTCCCCGTTTCTGTGCACTTTATGCGAAAGACGTCAAAAAAAGTAAAAAATGATAATGACGATAAGGCAATAGTCTGTTATAATTAGGACGGTTGGAAAGGAGCTGGATAAATGAAAAAAATAATTCCGGTGATTGTTGCAATCGTCCTTATTATTATAATTGCAGCAGCAGGATTCGGGGCGAAAGTAATTGATAAATATTCATATTCCAAAGAATATGCGGATTTGGTTGAATATTTTGGAATTGAAGGAGAAGATGACGTACCGGTTATCCTTCAGGATGAAATGATAGAGGAACATGCCAGGGTTTGGGATAACGTATGTTATTTTGACCTTGCTACAATACATCAATATTTGAATGACAGATTTTATGAAGATAAAGCAGAAGGGCTTCTTTTATATACGCTTCCGGATAGAATTATCCGAACCGAAATCGGAAAAACTGTATATCAGTCAAGTTATGATGAATTAGAGGATGTTGGTTATGTTATTGCCAGATACGAAGGTGATACACTTTATGTGGCAGCGGATTTTGTTAAACAATATACAAATTTATCTTATGAACTTTTTATGGAACCTTATCATATGCAGCTCTATACCGAATGGAACGAGAGGCAGGTAGCTGATATTTCCAAAGACACTCAGGTAAGATATCAGGGCGGCATCAAAAGCGACATACTTACGGAGGTATCCGAAGGAGACAGTGTCATCGTCTTGGATGAGATGGAAAAATGGAGTAAGGTAAAGACACAGGATGCCTATATAGGCTATGTTGAAAATAAGCGGCTTGACGGTCACCGGATTGAGGAACCTGTTCCGGTAACGGATTATGAAGAGCCGGAATACACAAGTATTTCAAAAGATTATAAGATAAATCTTGCCTGGCATGCTATTTACAGTACTGCCGGCAACGACACGCTTACGGAGGTACTTGCGGGTACCAGAGGGGTAAATGTAATATCCCCGACCTGGTTTGTGCTGACCGGAGACGCAGGAGAATTTACCAGCTTTGCCTCCAGGGAATATGTGAATAAAGCGCATGATATGGGACTTGAAGTATGGGCTTTGATCAGCAATATTACGGATACGGAAACGCTTGATATGTATGAGCTGCTTTCCAAGACAACTACAAGAACTGCAATTATAGACAATCTTATTAATGCGGCGGCGTCATATGGACTGGATGGCTTGAATATTGACTTTGAAGATATCGGAGTGGATACCGGGGAAGCTTTTATTGAATTTATCAGGGAACTTTCAATCCCCTGCAGGGAAAAAGGCATAGTGCTGTCAGTGGACAATTATGTGCCGATGGGCTACAACGATTACTACCGCAGGGATGAGCAGGGTCTGGTAGCCGATTATGTAATAATCATGGGCTATGATGAGCATCATGGCAACAGCGAGGAAGCAGGTTCGGTGGCATCAATTGATTTTGTGGAAAAAGGTATTGCCAATACGATTTCAGAGGTTCAGGCGCAGAAAGTTATCAACGCTATTCCTTTTTACACAAGGATATGGGAGACAAACGGTACTACGTTGAGCAGTCAGGTAGTAGGAATGGAGATGGCGGATGAATATGTTGCCAATCATTCCATCGAGATAAGATGGGATGAAGAAACCTGTCAGAATTACGGTGAATATCAGTCGGGCAACAGTCTTTATCAGGTCTGGCTTGAGGATGATGAGTCAATCAGAGTCAAATTGAATGTAATGGATAATTATAAAATAGCAGGTGTTGCTGAATGGAGACTCGGGTTGGAGAAACCCTCAGTATGGACGGCTATAGAAGAATATATTAATAAATAGCAGATGTTATTAAAAGCCGGAGGCAATATGCTCCGGCTTTTAATTCATGACAATAGAAAGTTCACAAAGCGTGCTTTTTATTGTATTAAAAAATTTAAAAATTTTGAAAACTATATGGTTTATTTATTATCGAAATAGTGTTATAATGGTATTCATACGGAAATACTATGAATTATGTTAAAAAATCTATTGCTATAATGGCTGAAATGGAAGAAAGGTCGTATCAACATGAAAGTATCTACAAAAGGAAGATATGCATTGAAACTGATGCTGGATCTGGCAACTTATAATACGGGAGGCCCGGTAAGTCTTAAAGATGTGGCAAGAAGACAGGAAATATCGGATAAATATCTGGAGCAGATTATCGCGGTATTAAACAAGGCGGGCTATGTCAGGAGTATCAGAGGGGCACAGGGCGGCTATGTTTTGAAAAAGGAACCTTCGGAATATACGGTAGGAATGATCCTGCGGCTGACGGAAGGAGACCTTGCGCCTGTAAGCTGTGTCGGAAATGAAAAGGATGAATGTGAACGCAAATCAGGCTGTGTTACGGTAAGGATATGGCAGCAGATTAATGACGCTGTCAATAATGTAGTGGATAATATCACATTGGAAGATATGCTTCAATGGCAGGAAGAAATGGGAAATCAATACAGTATATAAAAGCAACCCTTGACAATCTGAAAACAGGTGCTATAATTTTTTATATCCGAGTAAATTACTAGGAAATGATGGAATGGTTGAAAGGCAAGGTTATTAATATGGATAAATTGATATATCTAGATAATGCAGCAACTACACAGGTTTATCCGGAAGTGTTGGATTCCATGATACCCTATTTTACACAGTATTACGGAAATCCTTCTTCTATTTATACATTTGCCGGCAGTGCCAAGCAGGCAGTAGATGAGGCAAGAGCGGTTTTGGCAGACTGTCTTGGTGCAAAATCAGAAGAAATCTATTTTACAGGCGGCGGAAGTGAATCCGATAACTGGGCGATTAAGGCAGCGGCAGAAGCATATGCCGATAAAGGAAAGCATATCATAACTACTAAAATAGAACACCACGCAATTCTTCATACGGCAGAGTATCTGGAAAAAAAAGGTTTTGAAGTAACCTATCTGGATGTAGACGAAAACGGTCTGATAAGCCCGGATGCATTAAAGACGGCAATTTGTCCGGACACCATTCTTATTTCAATAATGTTTGCAAACAATGAAATAGGAACTATTGAACCAATTAAGGAAGTCGGTGAAATTGCTAAAGAAAACGGTATACTCTTCCATACGGATGCGGTACAGGCATTTGGCCATGTTCCTATCAATGTAGACGAGATGCATATTGATATGTTGAGCGCAAGTGCTCATAAATTGGGAGGTCCTAAAGGTATAGGACTTATGTATATACGAAAAGGCGTTAAAATCCGCTCCTTTATTCATGGAGGTGCACAAGAGAGACAGAGAAGGGCTGGAACACACAATGTTCCCGGTATTGTCGGCTTTGGTACGGCGGCAAAGCTTGCACATAGCGATATGAAAAAGCGTAGTGAATATGAAACCGAACTAAGGGATTATTTAATAACGCGCGTTATTAATGAGATTCCTCATTCCAGACTGAACGGGGATAAAATTAAGAGACTTCCCAACAATGCTAATTTTTGTTTTCGTTTCATTGAGGGAGAGTCGCTTCTTATCCTTTTAGACCAGAATGGAATCTGCGCTTCCAGCGGCTCGGCATGTACATCGGGATCTCTGGACCCGTCGCATGTTTTGCTGGCCATAGGGCTGCCCCATGAAATCGCACATGGCTCTCTGAGGCTTACGCTTTCGGAGCAGACGACGAAGGAAGATATAGATTATACGGTTGATAAAATAAAAGAAATTGTTATGCGCCTGCGTAATATGTCGCCTCTATATGAGGATTTTATTAAGAAGGAAAAGAATTGACAGGAAGGGGTAATCAGCATGTACAGCGAAAAAGTAATGGATCATTTTAATAATCCGCGAAATGTGGGAGAAATCGAGGATCCAAGCGGAGTCGGAACGGTAGGAAACGCCAAATGCGGCGATATTATGCGTATGTATCTTGATATTGACGATAACGGTGTTATACAGGATGCAAAGTTTAAAACCTTTGGCTGTGGAGCAGCAGTGGCAACCAGCAGCATGGCTACCGAGCTTGTTAAAGGTAAGACGGTCGAGGATGCCTTAAAGGTAACGAATAAGGCGGTAATGGAAGCCTTAGACGGTCTTCCGCCGGTTAAGGTACACTGCTCACTGCTTGCCGAAGAAGCAATTCACTCAGCACTTTGGGACTATGCTGAAAAACATAATATAACTATAGAGGGTCTTGAAAAACCGGTCAACGATATCGGTGAGAAAGAAGAGGCTGTGGAGGAAGAATATTAAATAAAAAATACACTCCTTGTTCGCGGAGTGTATTTTTTATATCTGGTTAAGCTTACATCTGGTTTGCATCCAGCCTCTTCTCAAATTCATCTTCAGGAATCGGCTTGGAATAACGGTAGCCTTGTGCCACATAGGCACCGATTTCCTGCATCAGCTCCACATCGTTGTCCGTTTCTACGCCTTCGCACACAATCTGTGCCTCAAGCTCTTTTCCGAGATTGACAATTCCGCGCATAATCTTTACCTGACGGCTCCTGTCTTCCTGATTCAACAGGAAGGAGCGGTCCAGCTTAATAACGGATGCCGGAATCTGCTCAAAAACACCCAATGAGGAATAGCCGGAACCAAAGT
>JAFLTH010000080.1 GCA_022510525.1 Lachnospiraceae bacterium
AACTTTTCTTTGCTCATTGTCGGAGCCAGAGACGCAAAGAAAAGTTACTATTTGCGTATTCATATCTTTTAATCAACCCCTCCGCTCTATCTTTCTCTGCCATAATACCAGATTAACAATTCCTATCAATGCAGCATGTATCAGTAACAAAAGTATGTAAAGGAGTTGTCCTGGTACGAACGGTGCATTATCCTCCGGAATAATTCCGAACCAATTAAGCATTACTTCTATTGCCGAACCGATTACAAAATGCATATAAACAACCCACGGCATATATCTTTCCCTATTTATATTAAAAATAATCCAATATAATACGTATACTATATCGGAAATAACAGCAGTAGTCAGTAAGCCGTCAATATATTCCTGCATCAACATGAATCCCAGCAGAATAAAAAACGCGTGATATAAATAAGCGATTATTATCTGAACTTTCTTTTCTTTCAAAGTAAATCCCTCTAAATTCAAATTAATTACCTTTTGTGCCTAAATAGTACATAACACTACTTGTCAAATGCATAAAATCTATAAGTTTATAATATGATAATCTCTAAATATATGTCAATACTAATGAAATTACTGCAAAAAGAGCCATACATTTCTGTATAGCCCTCTTCATTAATTCATATTTTCAAGCATTATGTTGAGACTCTTGTTATAGATATAGATAAAAAATAAGCTCTATATAATTACTGACACGTTTACTGTCTGTTTTTCTGTGCTAAGTTCTCCTGTTTTTGTGTATGTTACGGGGGTTTTGAAGTTATCAGTCTTTAATTCAGTATTTTCCGGTTTGTTCGATATGTTAATATTTGAATTATTCAAGTCATCATTATTCTTCAATAATTCCTTACCTTCTTCGCTAAGTTCCAGCGTATCCGCATCCGCATTTTGGGCTCCTTCAAGTTTCTCTTCACGTTTTTGCTCAAGTTTACCCTCAAATTCCTCACGCTCTTCCCTGCGTTTTTCAAGAGCCTTTTCACGCTCAAGTTCCGCTTTTTCCCTTGTCTCTCTTGCATCTTCTTTTATTCCCTCATCGGCTACGTCCTTATATTCAAAAGCTTTATCCTCAAATTCATTAACATACCCCATTGCTCTTTTCATTACAGCGGTATCACCCTTCAGCCTTGCTTCTTTATAAACTCTCATTGGAGTATTTACCAACTCCATATTTGTTCTTGCCCCAATAAGTCCTTCCATGGTTTTTGTAGTCATAATTTATCCTCCTTGATCTATATTTATATTTAATTTCGGAAGAACACTATTTATTGTTATAATTACGTATTAAAAAGGCTGTTTGATGTAGTATTCGGCATTTGTAAGTAGTATTTTCTATATAATATTGTTATATTATACAGTGTCATCTAACGGCAGCAAAATTGAAACAGTAAATATTCCATCTAAAATCTCTATATTCATCACACCATTATACTTATCAACCACATCTTTTACATTTAACAGACCAATCCCATAACCTGTATGATTCTTACTTTGAATATTACTCTGTATATCAGCACTGTTCTTAACTTCCAGTATAAAGCATTTTTTTACAATCTTAGACTGAATATTGATAAATTTATTATCGCTGTAACGTATTTTTTCACAGGCTTCAAGTGCATTATCAAGTATGTTCCCGAACATTATACATAAGTCAAACTCATTAATATGACTTAACCTGGGAATTTGAACGTCACATTCCCACATAATCTTTTTTTCTTCCGCCAGTTTATGTTTTCGGTACAAAATCGCATCTACTACTTTATTTCCACTTATATCCATCCCTGTTTCAATGTCTGCATACTGTTCCATATTACTTAGATATTCACCCAGTTTACCCCATTCCTTACCATTATACAAGCTTGTTAAAGAAATAATATGGTTCTTCATATCATGCCTTAAGCGTTCTGACTGATCATCTAATTCTTTTAACATTTTGTAAACTGCAAGCTGGGATGAATACTGATTACTTTTCTTCTGCTCCAGATAAATCCTGTCCATTCCAAATACATAAACCCCTGCCGCAAACATCGATAATAACGAAAGGACACAAAATTCAGCATGACTAAAAAGCTGGTCATAGTATAAGCCTATATATCCGCCGCTTCTAACCATTATACCTTTAGTAGCACCCCAGCCCGCCATATCTATTACTCCGGTAATTGCAAGCAGCGGAACCGCTAATATTACATACCATCTTTTTATTTTATCCTGAAGGACAGCTTTAAGTCTTTTTGAGAGCCAATATATAGCAATTATTTCTATCACAGTTGCTATATACACAATAATACAGTTTTCCCATATTCCCAGAAAAGGAGTTTCAATGTTTCTTACTGTGTGCATCAAAAACAACCCTATGCATGATAACAGAGAAATGCTAAAATCACCTATTAATATTGATGCTGTAAGCAAAATGGAGGACAACAGTATTTTTTTCTCAATCTCTTCCCGGAAAAATAATAAGATTAATAAAATAAAAAATATGTGATTTATAAACGCATTTAAAATATATGGCATATTGTATAAATAATTTATTATATTTAATAGCATATATTTTGCAAAAAGAAGTGTAATAAACGCAATTTCGTTTGTCTTGCTTGTGGCAAAATATTTTTTACAAATGCCGTTTACTGCCCATATGTAGGCAATATAGCAGGGTATTGTAATTAAGAATTCCAGTTCCATATAATATTATTTTCTCCTATATAAACATAAATGGAAATATTTGCAATCTCTCCTTTATCTCATCCACGAATCACAACTTTATCATATAATCAAGCATTTCTTTACAAAATTCCGAATACCGCCTCTTTGCTATCATTACTTTTTCCCCATTATCAAGCAGCGCATTTTGTCTGTCATATACATCAACATGCTTTAAGTTTACAAGATAACTTTTATGACACCGAAAAAAGCCTTTACCCTGCAAACTTTTCTCTAAAATACCAATCTGTTCATAATATGAAAAAATGCCATCCTTACAATGAACATCAATCACTCTTCCTCTTATCTCAAAATAATAAATGTCATCTAAAAACAATTTAATATTTTGTCTTTCTTTGCTTACAATAATGAATTCCTGTGAATGATTTTCTGTTTTAAGGACAGCTCTTTGTAATACTTTTTTTAGTTTTTTATCATCAATAGGCTTTAGCAGATATTGAAAAGCCTCTACGTCATAGGCCTCAAAAACAAATTCTCTGCTTGAGGAAATAAAAATAATAACTTTATCATATGCTTTTTGGCGGATAATCTGCGCCGTTTTCATTCCATCCGGATAACACATAATTATATCCAGAAAAATAATATCAAAATTCTCTTTAGACTGTATCAGTGCCTGTCCGCTGTTAAATTGTCGTATAATGCAGGATATATTCATTTTACTAAGAATATCTTTTATTTTTCCTGCTATATTACAACATTCTATTACTTCATCATCGCATACTGCTATTGACAACATTATGATAACCCTGCCTTCTTATGGTTGATTAAAAATGAATGGCAAAAGTACGCTATGCCCGGAACAAGTATATATGTTATATATAATATATCGACACATATATTGTATAACCTTTATTGTCGTTATAAACGGACATTTAAATGTAATAAGCGCATACGGACTCAAATATATCCGGCAGCGGCGCAATGAACTCTTTCCCGCTAATATCCTCGAATGGTTCATCCAATTCCCCAAAAACTACCTTATATGCATGCAAAAGCTGATGCTTTACTTTAAATTTCCTTTTGTATTCATCATTCCAGCTCTTATCACCATATTTATAATCCCCCAGCAGCGGATGACCGATGCTTGCCAGATGTGCCCGTATCTGATGGGATTTTCCGGTAATAAGTTCAACCTCCAGCAGAGTTTTATCTCTATCCTGCTTTATGGGGATGTATCTTGTACATATATATGAGCCTTTGCCGGCATCATCCTTTTTCCTATTACTATAATCCCCATACAGTTCAGGATAAATCTCAACCTTATTACTCTTCTCGTCTTTTACAAGATATCCCTCCAATACTTTTTCTCCGGTAATACGCCCTTTCACATAAAGCATATAAAACTTATGTAAGTCACGCGAACGTAACGCCTCGCCAAGCATCTGTGCTCCATGCACTGATTTGGCACACAGCACTATCCCGCTTGTATTCCTGTCCAGTCTGTTACAGGCGGAGGGTCTGAAGGTCTGCAATTCGGTCTCTGTTATCTGATGTGCTGTAAGCATATAATCAATAAGCCAGTCATTTAGGGAAAAATCCGTGAGTACGGCTTTCTGAGTGAGTATCCCCGCAGGTTTATTCACTATTAGAATGTGTTTATTTTCGTAAATAATTGCAATATCTTCTGTGATATCAGACATAGTTTTCTGTGGATTTCGGTTAGCAGCATCTAACCCAGTGTCAATTGCCGTTTTCTTTTGTTCCCCCATGAACTTCTGAAGTGTCTCATCTGAGAAATATATTGATACCTCATCACCGCAGATAAGTTTTTCGCTTCCGTCTGCTTTCTTATCATTCAATACGATATTCTTTTTCCGAAGCATTTTATATAAAAAGCCGCTCCCCGCCTCAGGGAGCAGTTTATGCAGATACTTATCAAAACGCTGTCCGGCTTCACGCTCGGTTATTGTCCGTTTATACATTATAATACCATACCTTTTGATTGCAAGTTTGTGCCATATGGTACAAACTTTTATAACGTCACAGAATAAAACATCATTATCATATCATCTCTGTTTTTAGATTCTTCAACATCCAGCTCCGCTAGCTGACCAAGTCGGTCAATATACTTTTCCGGTTTATCAAAAATCTTAACAGTCATATTTTTATATCCATCCTGCTTAAGAAGCTGCTCTATATGCTTTTCACCTGAGTTGCAGTCGCATTTTCCATTTTCAGCATAAGCGCATATTACATTGCCTTTTAATACCATATGGCTTATTGGGTAATTCTTCTGGTAAGATGTAAAATACATATCATAAAAGCCGGTAAGTTTATCATCATATTCCGAAACTTTCTCTCTTACCTCCTGACTGCATCCTGTGGCTCTTAAAAACATCACTGCATTTACCGCACTTTTACAGGAGGGCAGGCAGCCTAAGACTGCCACTACCGTAAGCAGATTTCTGCTTGTTCCGGTGGAATAATATCCGATTGCATATATGGCAAGCGAAAGGGCAAAGTATATAATTGTTCTTATTATGGAGAATTTTTTCTGGTATTCAATATAGCCATAGTTTCCCTTATGCACTCTTTTTATCATATTAATCTCCATTCTTGCTCAACCTGCAAGTTTGATTACTTGCCTGTCATAATCTTGCAAACATATAAACAAGTTTCATCGGTATTCCGTAAACGGATACCGTCTTTTTCTTCTTACTGTCAACAAGAGCCTTATGTACAACCTTATCTGCCTTTGAGATTGTCAGTTTCTTGAAACAGTTCATTTCACCGTATCTTCCATATGCATTGGATAAAAACGGTGTATCCACAGGTCCCGGACAGACAACGGTTACAGAAATCCCTTTACTTTTTAATTCCTTTGCCAAGGCCTTGCTGAATGAATATACATAAGATTTGGATGCCGCATATACCGAAAAGTTAGCCTGTGATGAAAAAGCGGCCGCTGAAGCTATCTGTATTATCTTACTGCCCTTTCTCATATATGGCAGGCAGTACTTTGTAATCTGAGTAAGACCGACTACATTGAGGCGTACCGTCTGAGTAACTTCATCCCTGCTCTGTTTATCAAACGCACCATAAATCCCCATTCCCGCACAATTCACCAGCACGGAGATTGCCGGATTTCGTATCATCAAAACTTCCGCAAAATGCGCAAGCTTTTTCTCGTCCGAAATATCAACGGATATTGTTCTAATCTTAATCTGATGAGCCCTATGTAATTGATCTTCTTTCTTTTTTGTTTCGATTTCTTTAGTAAGCTCAATAGCCAGCATTTCCAACGGATCTTTTCTCTTGGCTAATAGCCAGATTTCATCCGTTTTTGTTAATATTGTAGAAAGCTGTTTTGCAAATTCTCTTCCCATTCCGGAAGATGCTCCGGTAATAATCGCTATATTCATAAAATCGCTCCTTTTTCAATGTTTTTCCGTTTTAGGTTGTTTCTTCTTATTGTTTCTCACTGATTTTTTCTTAATTTGTGTATTCTTTTCGATTTTATGACCTATACGGTTTTGTATATTTTTCCGGATTTTCCTTGGTGGAATCAGGCACCTTTTATCAAAGCCTATCAGCTCTTCCCTGCCGGCCTTGACAAGTGCCTCACGCACAAGATCGTAGTTATCCGGATTACGATACTGAATCAGTGCTCTCTGCATTGCTTTTTCATGAGGATTTTTGCATACATAGACCTTTTCTTTGCTTATCGGGTCAATCCCTGTGTAGTACATTACAGTGGATATCGTAGACGGCGTCGGATAAAAATCCTGTACCTGCTCCGGCATATAGCCCAGATCCCGCAGATACTCTGCAAGTTCAACAGCCTCTTTAAGTGTTGAGCCGGGATGTGACGACATCAAATAAGGCACCAGGAATTGGTCCTTCTTTAGCTTTTGATTTATTTTACCATATTTTTTAACAAACTGCTCATAAATCTCTCGCCTTGGCTTTCCCATTCTTGATAGCACCGTATCTGAGATATGCTCCGGCGCGACTTTCAGCTGTCCGCTGATATGATATTTTACAAGTTCACTAATAAACGTATCTTTTTTATCCATTAACAGATAATCAAATCTGATTCCTGAACGCACAAACACCTTTTTCACGCCCGGAAGTTTACGTAGTTTCCTAAGAAGCTCAAGATAATCCGAATGGTCTATATGTAGATTGGAACAGGGTTTTGGAAAAAGGCATTGCTTATTTTTACAGACACCATTCTTAAGCTGCTTTTCACAGGACGGATATCTGAAATTGGCAGTGGGTCCCCCCACATCATGAATATAGCCCTTGAAATCCGGCTCTTTTATCATGAGCTCGGCTTCTTTTAAAATAGACTCATGGCTCCTTGTCTGTACTATTCTTCCCTGATGAAAGGTCAGTGCACAGAAATTGCAGCCTCCAAAGCAGCCTCTGTTACTTATCAATGAAAATTTAACTTCGGAAATTGCCGGAACTCCGCCCTTAGCCTCATAGCTTGGATGATAGGTTCGCATATACGGCAATTCATAGATTGCATCCATTTCATTTGTAGTTAGGGGTTTTTGGGGCGGATTCTGCACCACATAAACCTGATGAGGATATTCCTCTATAAGTGTCTTTCCGGTAAAAGGGTCCGTATTTTCATACTGAACGGCAAAGCTTTTTGCATACATTTTAGGATCTTTTTCAAGTTCGGCATAGGCAGGAAGCATAAGTGCATCATAAATGCCGGAAATATCCCTTGTTCTGTATACCGTTCCTGATATAAAAGTAATATCTTTTACATCAATACCGCTATCAAGCGCATCCGCAATCTCCACAATGGATTTTTCACCCATTCCGTATGAAATTATATCCGCCTGACTATCCAGTAAAATTGAATGCTTAAGCTTATCAGACCAGTAGTCATAATGCGCCATTCTGCGCAGACTGGCTTCTATACCGCCGATTATGATCGGTACATCCTTATATGTCTTTCGTATTAAATTCCCATAAACAACCGTTGCATGGTCGGGACGCTTGTAGGCCTCACCACCGGCAGTATAGGCATCGCTTGTTCTGTGCTTTTTAGAGACATAATAGTGATTAACCATTGAATCCATATTTCCGGAAGTTACCAGAAATCCAAGTCTGGGTCTGCCAAGCACGGTTATGCTTTGATCATCCTTCCAGTCAGGCTGTGAGATTATTCCCACGCTGTAACCGTTTGCTTCCAAAACCCTGCTTATAACCGCAGCACCAAAAGATGGATGATCCACATAAGCATCCCCTATGACATAGACAAAGTCAAGCTGCTTTATTCCGGCATTTTGCATATCCTCTTTTGACATCGGTAAAAAGCCCATTTACACTAACTCCCTGAAATCATGAATATAATAATCCGCTGCGACCTTTTTCTCTTCATCCTGCGATACGGAAGCTTCATCATATACGGCACACACCCTCATACCGGCAGACTTTCCCGCCATAATACCGGGAATTATATCCTCAAACACAAGGCAGTTTTCTGATGACACACCAAGCTTATCGGCTACTGCCAGATATATATCAGGTGCCGGTTTTCCTTTGGCCACATCGCAGCCTGTCATAATACAGTCAAAATGCGGCTCGAGGCTATGTACTGATACAAAATTTTCCACCAGTTCCCTTGAATTACTGGTTGCTATGCCAAGCTTGATATTTTTCTCTACACAAAGTTTGATAAAAGCATGGGCACCTTCTTTCAATTTGACTTCATAGCTGTATTTATCCCAGGCCATTCGGTTCCAATCGGCCTTAATCTGCTCAAGCTCATCCGGAATAGAAAATTTTTCCTTAAAAAATACGGCAGTCTCACTGAAGCTTCTTCCGCCTATCTGTGACTGTAAATCCGGCGGTGGTTTAATCCCGAATCTGCCAAGGTATTCAACGTCAATAGCCGACCATATCCACATGGAATCCGCAAGGGAGCCATCCAGATCAAAGATCACAGCCTCTATTCCGTTAAGTGACAGTTTATCAGGACTCATATATGTCCACCCTTTTCTCATATATTGATATAACAGTATTTAAGTTACTTATGGTGTAATTTATGTTTAGAAAAATAATTGACTTAATCAGTCAATCTCTTTTTACCCTGCTGGCATTATACCTTACATATCTTCTTCTGCGCTATCCCTCACAGGCTCTTGAGTACGCATCTACGGGACTTACTTTATGGTTTCAGAAAATGATACCTACACTGCTTCCTTTTATGATACTGTCAGGAATTATGGTACGCATGAATATGACCGAGCGTTTCGCAAGATGTTTTCACCCGCTGTTTCATAAGCTGTGGGGTACTTCGATGAATGGCTCCTATGCAATCCTTATGGGAATGCTCTGCGGCTTTCCTATGGGTGCAAGAGTCATAGGTGAACTCTGCAAAGCAGGTAAATTATCCGAAGATGAAGGTGCCTATCTTCTGGCTTTCTGTAATAATATCGGTCCCATATATTTTCTTAGTTTTGTTATGAGTACGCTGTCCATATCAGGGAACTATATTCCGTTTGCCATTATGTACGGGGTGCCGCTTTGTTATGGGTATGTTTTAAGGTTTATAGTTTACATAACTCAACGTATTAGAAAGCTTCCGAGTTCTCCTGATTTTCTTTCGGGAACTTCAGGTGTATCAGCTTCTTTACGCGCTGCCTCCATTCACTTAAACTCTACTCCAATTGCAAAATCCCAGACCCCATCCCTGCTTATGGCTATCGATGATTCCGTCATATCCGGACTTATCGGCATAGGCAAGCTTGGCGGTTATATGGTATTTTTCAATCTGCTAAACATACTGTTTATACCGTTTTCGGCTCTGCCTGAAAATTTCCTGTCCCTATGCAACTGTATACTGGAAATCACAAGCGGAATAAGCCGCACCGGAGGCACAGGCTTTTATATGATACTTATCCTGCTCCCCTTTGGCGGTCTCTCCTGCATTGCACAGACCTATAGTATGATTAAAGATACAAACCTGTCCATTAACAATTATTTCATTCACAAGTGCATACAGACCGCAATAACAGCACTTATTTATTTGATTGTCTTCGCCTCATCTTCCTCTTCTGTCTTTTTATGACCAGAAGTATCGACCATATCATAGCAAGCACTATAACTATGCAGATAAGGCATACTTTTATAAAATATACTATTGTAGCGGGTTTTTGCTCTTCATCGTTATTGACTAGCTTAGTCAATAAATTATTACCTTCTGAACGCACCCCGTATGAAGATGTTTCCAATGAATCCGGTGTATTTTCTCCATCTGAGGCAATATTTTCGCCGTCTTCATTTCCGTCGGCATCACCTTCCACTTCACTCTCATTTCCTGACTGTCCCGATGCTTTAGCATCCTTATCGGATTCATAACTCACCGACGAAAGATTGAGTGCATTACTTGTCGTATATAGGTCATATCCGTTGTAGGCATTGACCAATACCTGCGGTATGATTCCCGACGGAACATTAAAGGTAAATTCAAATGTATCCTTTGACTTATCGGGCCATCTCTGTAGTTCCGAAAAGGTCTGACCACCGTCATAGCTGTATGTGTAATATAACATTCCGCTGTCATAATCCGCAGCAGACACGCTAAGTGTTACATTTCCGTTTTTCTTATTCTGTTCCACAAGTTCTATAATGCATACATCAGGCTCAGTCTTGTCCGGACTTACTACATGAAGCGGTGTCGCTACTTCAATATTCTTATAATTGCTGTAATCCTTTCCAAGTATATCGGATTTAAGTCCATAGTATTTAGCTACTGCTTCAGCATCAAGTTTTCCGAAATCCTGAAGTTTTTCGTTATGGTCATAAAAAGGTTTATCATTTTCCTGGTCAAGATGGCAATGTTCAATAAGCACACAGGGTATATCTCTTGCCGTGGAATGTCGTATGATTCCATAATAATCTTCCCCTTTATCGTTAAGCCTTGTCTTGATGCCGCGGGAATAAAGCCCCAATTCCTCAAGCAGCTCCATTTCTACATTCGCAAAGGTATAACCCCTGCTGTATTCTTCCCCGTATGCGGAAATCCAGGTCTCGGCACCAAACAGAGTATGATGCTCGGATAAATTAAAGTGCAGGCAGAATAAAAAATCGGCCCCAACACTCTTTGCATATTCCGCTCTTTCTTCCAAATCCAGATCCTTGTCATTATCCCTTGTCAGATAGACAGTGATACCATCATACTTATCCAGTTCTTCCTTCATTGCCCTGGCAACAATAAGAGTCATTTCCTTTTCGGTATAATCCTCATATTCGCCGCCAAGATTTTTGCCTCCATGACCGGGGTCAATTACAACAACAATATCTGAAGATTCTTCCGCAGGTTCATCCTGTGCCGCCATAACTACACAGCATTTTACCCACAAACCTGAACATACCAGCACACAAGCCAGTATCACCTTAACTTTGTTTGTGAAAAATAATAAGCCGGCTTCCCTGCGAAACCAGCTTACTATGAAATTATGAATCATACAATATACCTTCTCCTTCACGCGATGTTTGAGTCAGCATTATTAAGGCTGCTCAAAGTCGCAGACGAACGAAGTTCGTCTTCCTATTGGATTATGTCCAAATTAATAGACTCTTCGGCACGGTCGTCATAATCCACTTCCTTAAGCAGTTCTTCTACCTCATGCGGTTTAAGCTCTGCTCGGTTAGCCTTGACTACCTCATTATAACCGTTAATTGTATTATAAAAATTCTCATAATGAGTTGTCGCACTATTCAATGTAGATGTCATTATATTCTCAAGATTTGACAACATATCATCCAGATACTGCATAGCCGCAGACCTTACACCATTTGCTTCTGTTGTGGCAGCATCCAGTATCTCCTGTGCCTGATGTGCCGCAAGAGTAACAACTTCATTGGCCTGCGCATAAGCCTGCTGCATGATTTCATGCTCATTGATCAGCTCATTGGTATGTACTGTCGCTTCGTTAATTATGGTCTCCGCCTTGGAACGCGCATCATTAAGAATAGCCTCTTTATTGGAAATAATCTTCTGATAACGCTTAATCTCATCCGGAGTCTTCATACGAAGTTCACGCAGAAGCTCATCAATTTCTTCCTTATTGACGAGGATATATGATTTGGAAAGCGGTTGATACTTACATCCGTCAATATAGTCCTCAATCTCATCAATTAATTGTTCGATTCTACTGCTCATCTCTACTCCTATCTTATATGACCATATTTTTCATAGACCAATTTCCCTACAAAATCCGGAACGCACTGAGAAATATCTCCGTTAAAACTTGCAATTTCCTTAACACTGGAAGAACTAAGATATGCATATTCAAGGCTTGTTGTCAAAAATATTGTATCAAGTTCCCCTTCGGAAAGCTTTCTATTGGTCTGAGCTATCTGCAGTTCATACTCAAAATCCGTAATAGCGCGCAAACCTCTGATTGCCACATGCACGCCTTTGCGTTTTGCATAATCAATCAAAAGACCACTAAAAGAATCAACCTTAACATTTGGTATGTCCTTTGTCGCCTCTTCTAATATTTTAACACGTTCTTCAACAGAAAACAATGGAGTCTTTATGTTATTATTCAGCACACTGACCGTCAGCTCATCAAAAATCTCGGCAGCCCTTTTAATAACATCAAGATGTCCAAATGTAACCGGGTCAAAACTGCCCGGGTAGATTGCGGTTTTCATAAGTTTTTCCCTCATTGAATCTATGCGGACGAACTTAGTCAAAATAAACAAAAACGGGGCTTCGGATGCGGTGGCAACTCGCCCCATTTTTGTTTATGTTGCCTAAGTTCTGGTTATCGCATATATTTTACAATAGATTACTTACTATCATATATTAATTTTGAGAAAATGTCTTTATAAATTTTAAAATAATTTAAAATATTTATATTTTTAAGAAATTTCAGTTTGATTTTTTAATAAATACATGTTTATTAGTCTTATATCGTTTATCTTTGATTATATCAAACCCAAGAGCTTCTACATAGGAAAAATCCGTATCCAGCGCGGCTTCAACTACAATCAGTGTATTTTCCGACACATATGTCATATTTCTTAGTTGCATAAGCACCTGTTTCTCATAATCCTGACCATAAGGCGGGTCCATGAATATTACATCCGCTTCTTTTTCATGTATGCCTGACAGTGCACTAAGCACATCCTGTTTTAATGCGGTTGCATCATCTATCAATCTTGTAAATTTAAGGTTGTCCAGAATGCAGGCGAGCGCATTCTTATTATTTTCTACAAAATAGGCATGCTTAGCACCACGGCTTAGGGCTTCAATGCCGATACCGCCGCTCCCGCTGAACAGATCAATAAAAATACCGTCCGGTATATAGGGCTGCAGCATATTAAACAGGGTTTCCTTGATGCGGTCTGTAGTAGGTCTTGTGTCCAAGCCGTCAGGCGTCTTTAATTTAAGGCTCCTGGCCTTACCTGCAATTACACGCATATAATCCTCCATTCTTGAGAAATAATCTATTTCACACTATACCCTGACTTTAACCCCCTTAGTGTCACGGTTTCCGAGTTTTAATTTATTGAGTTCAATAGTTTTCTCTTTATATTCTATGGCAGCATCATCAGTATTGCGGGTATAATAAACCTCTTCAAGCTCATCGTTTGCGCCAAGTTTCATTCCACGCACGCCAATTGCACCCTTTTTCTTTTCGGGAATATCGGCAACTGCAAACCTTAAGAAATAACCGTCCTTGGACTGCAAGATTATATTATGCTGCTCCTTATAGGTAACAACACTTACAACCTCATCATCATCCTGCAGTTTGGTTGCTGCAACGGTTTTCTTAGCCACATCAAACTCTCCGCCGTCCACAACCTTAAGCATTGCCTGTTTGGTAGCAAAAATAACACGATACAGGTTCAAATCCGTCTGGCTTGCAGCATAAACAATGCTTTCCTTGGAAGAATCATAGTTGCTTATATTATCAACCGGAATCCCCTTATCCCTTAGCTTTCCAAAAGGAATATCTGCAACCTTTATTGTATGGAGCTGTCCCGTATTTGTAAACACACAAACTTTTCCTACATTTTTACACTGAAATACATAACGGTTTTCCATATTAACAGTATCTTTATTTCGTTCATATGTCTGCATATCTATTGTCCTTACATAGCCAAAGCGGTCCATAAGGAAGTATATATCCATCTCTTCAATCTGCTTCTCGACATAGACTGCTTCCTCGGCATTGGTTATCTCGGTTCTTCTTTTACGACCGTAAGCCTCTTTTATCTCGTCAAGCTCATTGATGATAACCTGTGCCATGGAATCGCGCCTTGCAAGTATATCTTCATAGCGGTATATATTCGCCATTGTATCTTCGTGCTCATTGATAAGTGCCTCGATTTCCAGACCAATTAACTTATACAGACGCATTTCCAGAATCGCATTAGCCTGCTTTTCGGAAAAAAGAAGCTGCTCTGCCATAATCCTGGATTCCTTGGTCCTGAATTTGATACCGTCCGTCTTACCCTCAACCAGACAGGCCTTAGCCATACTCCTGTCCTTGGAACCGCGCAAAATCTCTATAATAAGGTCAATTACATTGCAGGCCTTGATGAGACCTTCCTGTATTTCCTTTTTCTCAAGCTCTTTTTCTAAAAGATTCTTATACTTTCTGGTCGTAACCTCAAAGCTGAAATCCACATTGGCCTTGATAATCTGCTTAAGTCCCATGGTTTCGGGTCTGCCATCGGAAATCGCCAGCATATTTACGCCAAATGTATCTTCCAGTCTGGTCTTTTTATAAAGGAGATTTTTAAAATTCTCAACATCGGCATCTTTTCTGAGTTCTATAACAATACGAATGCCTTCTTTGGAAGACTGGTTTGTAATATCCACTATATCCTGCGTTTTTTTAGTCTCCGCAAGGCTTGCAACATCCATAAGGAATTTTCCGATATTGGCGCCTATCATAGTGTATGGAATCTCTGTGATCACCAGATTGATTTTACCGCCTTTTGCCTTCTCAACCTCTACCTTACCGCGAATCTTTATCTTACCCATACCGGTCTCATAAATTTCAAGCAGTTCATCCTTATTGATTACAATGCCGCCTGTCGGGAAATCGGGTCCTTTAACAT
Organism: Lachnospiraceae bacterium; assembly: GCA_022510525.1. GTDB lineage: Bacteria > Bacillota > Clostridia > Lachnospirales > Lachnospiraceae > UBA3282. The sequence continues at coordinate 14,770 of JAFLTH010000080.1, forward strand.
AGCGCATAAGCTCTCTGGTTGTAATATTTTCATCCTGCATATAGGCCTTGGTGGCATTTATTACCTCAACCATATTATGGGGAGGTATATTTGTTGCCATACCTACTGCAATACCCTCGGAACCGTTGATAAGAAGATTGGGAATTTTTACCGGAAGTACACTCGGCTCCTTCTCTGTTTCATCAAAGTTTGGTACAAAGTCCACAACATCCTTATCCAGATCGGCAAGAAAAGCTTCCTGCGTAATACGCTCAAGCCTTGCTTCCGTATAACGCATAGCTGCAGCACCGTCACCCTCAATATTGCCGAAGTTACCGTGTCCATCAACCAAAGGCAGACCTTTTTTAAAATCCTGCGTCATAACCACAAGCGCATCATAAATGGAACTGTCGCCATGAGGATGATACTTACCCATCGTATCACCTACTATACGCGCCGCCTTACGGTAGGGTCTGTCATAGCGGATTCCCAGCTCGTACATATCATATAGAGTTCTTCGCTGTACGGGTTTAAGACCATCACGTACGTCAGGAAGAGCCCTTGCGATTATTACGCTCATAGCGTAGTCGATAAAAGATTTTTGCATTACCTCGGAATATTCCGTTTTGATTATTCTGTCGTTCATAATTAACCTCTTTGTTTATGATGACGAACTCAGTCAAAATAAACAAAAACGGGGCTTCGGATGCGGTGGCAACTCACCCCTTATTTTGTT
>JAFLTH010000081.1 GCA_022510525.1 Lachnospiraceae bacterium
TATTTGGGTGAAATAATTGCCGAACCCGAACCTGATGTCTATTTAGTAGAGACAGATGCGGGAGAATTGGTTGTACTTGATATATATCCAAATTTTGGTCCCATTTATATTGATTTATATGTGGATGGGCAGTATATAGATGGATATACGATGGTAGAACATTATGTATCCTAATTTATGGAGTAGGCAGAGTATACAATAATATTATCATATGCAGGAATAAAGGGAGCTATGACGGCTCTCTTTATTTCTTCTATTATGAAAGTTGAAGGAAGGTGCTATTATTGAAAATAAAAGGATTAATCCATAAAATAAAACCACCATGCCCTAAATGCCCCTATACATTGGGATTGGTATATACTTTAACTAGTCCATGCCTGGAGTGTAAAGTAAATGGCTACCAGATGTATGAAGTATTTCTAGGAGAACGATTTGGCGATACAGAGATTTATAGTGAGGAAGGGAAGAAATAGATGGAAAAAGAGAAAATTGAAGAATTAAAGGCGCTGATCCCATCCGAGTATGTGAGGAACTATGTGTCTGAGAGCGGATGGACATTTACGGATTTGCAGAAGGCAGTGCTTTTGGTCAATGGCAATCTTACGCTAAAAGAACAGCATTCCCGCCTGCAGGTCTTGCAGGAAAATACATCAGACCAAGACCTCCGGAAAAGGATCGCAAGGTATCTGAATAAGGAGGAATTGAAATTCCAAGCGTTCAAAGAAAATAAAGATAAGGCATACATCTATATCCTGATGGTCCAAGAGGAAGATATCCCATATTCAAGCATACTTCCTACGGAATATTTCTTTGAATTGGATCAGGCTTACGAATGTGGACGGGAAACGAACCTTCCATTTATGGTTAAAAAATATCTTGTTGAAGCTCCGGGGATTACCAGCCAATATGACCCTGAACCAACATTCCTCGAATTTAATAAGGATGGAGAGGCAGTATATTTCCACGGAAGTCTTTGGAATGATGATGAAGAATCAGAAGATTTCCGTGACTTCTTTGAAATACCTAACCCATTTGAGCAAGGGGATATCGTCAAACGAATTGAAGAGGATGAATATGGTATCGTAGTTACTTCCCGGAAAGAGTGGAAGGAGTCGCTTGAGAGAGACAAGAATTTAGAAAAGCAGCATCCTGAAGCCGGTATGGGATATATTGGTATCACGATCACAGTAGAATTTCTCAATGATGATGGAACTTTCAGCCATGCCCATGTAAATCCGTTGTGCTTAGAACGATATCAGCCTAAAGAAGACCGGCTGAATGGAAGACCGATGGACAAGCTGCTCATCTGTGCGAGCCGTCTCCATCAGGGCGAAGGTTCATTAGATGAACTGTATTTCCGGACTATGGATTATCGGGAGGCCAAAGCGCAGATTGAACAAGAAAGCCGATAAAATAAACAAGGCAGATTGGGAGTGATAACATGAGAGAGATTACAGGGATTTATAATACAGCAAAAGTGTTTACGGATGTACTGGATGACGCTTGTGTAGAGCAGATACAGGGACTTTTAGACTTGGAAGTGTTTCAGGATGCGCAGGTCAGGATCATGCCGGACTGCCATGCTGGGGCAAGCTGTGTCATAGGATTCACGGCTGATCTGGGAGATAAAATAATTCCTAACATAGTAGGCGTGGATATCGGATGTGGAATGCTTACGATTGAGCTTGGGAAAATTGATATTGCTTTTCCAAGGTTTGATGAGGTCATCCACAAGAAAGTGCCTTTTGGAAGAAATGTAAATGAAGGCCGCTTGATGAAGTTCCCGCAGCTGCAGGAAATGTGCTGTTATAGAGAATTAAAGGATACGAAAAGTATCGAGAGGGCAATCGGGTCGTTAGGAGGAGGTAATCATTTTATAGAAATTGATGTTGATGATGAAGAGAATAAGTACCTTGTGATCCATACCGGCAGCAGACAGCTTGGAAAACAGGTGGCGGAACATTATCAGAAGATTGCAAGGGGCTTACATACCGGCTGGGGTCCTTTGTGGGAGAAAGAAGAGCAGATAAAAAAAGAATATAAGGAAGCCGGACGCAGGTCTGAAATACAGGAAGTGTTAAAAGAACTGCATAGAAACTTCCGTCAGACAGCTCCGGACATGCCGCTTGAGTATTGTTTCTTATCCGGCAAGTATGCGGAACAGTATTTGCATGACATGAGGATCTGTCAGGAGTTCGCAGATGAGAACCGCAAGATGATCGCAAGGCAGATTATTGAAGGCTATGGTTTTGAGCCACTGGGGGATTTTACTACGGTCCATAATTACATTGACCATGACAGTAACATTATCAGGAAAGGCGCAGTGTCAGCAAGAAAGGGAGAGAAGCTGCTTATTCCCATTAACATGCGTGATGGTTCATTGTTGTGTGTCGGCAAAGGAAACGATGAATGGAATCAGTCAGCACCTCACGGCGCAGGAAGACTTTATTCACGCAGTGCAGCTAAGCATAAGTTTACGGTAGAGGAATATGAGAGGATCATGCGTGAGGCAGGTATTTATTCTACGTCTGTTGATATATCCACTTTAGATGAATGCCCGATGGCATATAAGGGGATGGAAGATATCGTGGATAATATTGAGCCTACTGCTGATATCATTAAGATATTGAAGCCGGTCTATAATTTCAAAGCGACAAGTCCTTTGAAGAGGAGCAGCATGGACAATGAAGAAGAAACCAGCCTGATAAACGGGATGCATGGCATTCCTGCAGAATAGAGATTGCAGTTTTTAACAGAATAGAAAAGATACACGGGGAGAGTTCGTTATGGGCGCTCCCTCATTTATTGTAATGGAGGTACTTTATGAAAAGATTGGATTATAAGACGGAGATATTTGAAAAGGTCAGTGTTTGCGGTATTCCATGTGATTTTAACGACATGAGGATAGACAGAGATACTGTCCCGGTGGGCAAATACCAATACGAGGTTGCCGATGATGACGAGTGCAGCGGTGATCCGGCAAGGGTGCAGTCAGGAGTCATAGTCAATTTCTTTGGCACGCTGATCTGCGATGAGCCACTACCCATAGGGGAAGACGGTATATTATGGCTTGGAGATGGTGATTTTGTATGGCTGTGATCGTGCCGCATGTTCCCGCGTTTTACCTATATATTCTTAAAGCATGACATAGAGGAATGAGGTGATTTATTTGTCAAAGCGGAAGATATTTGACACGATACTGCTGGTGTGCTCAGTAGTAGTTATGATGGCTAAGGCTTTAAGTGAAAAGGATAAGCCACCGGAACCCGAAAACTGAAAATTGAAGAAGGAGATGAAAGAAAAATGGCAGCAAATGTAGAAACAATGTTTTACACAAGAGAAAAACCGTGGCACGGGCTAGGGACAAGGGTAGAGGAAGCGCCCTGTTCAGCGGATGCACTGTATATGGCGGGCTTGGACTGGCAGGTGATACAGGAGCCGATCTATACGGATACGAGGGAAATCATTCCCGGCTATAAGGCAAATGTCCGTGACAGTGACAGAAAGGTGTTAGGCGTGGTGACCGACCGCTATAAGATCATCCAGAACCATGAAGCTTTCGCCTTTACCGATTCTTTATTAGGAAGCGGGGTACGCTACGAAACAGCAGGTTCTTTACAGGAAGGAAAGAGGGTATGGCTGCTCGCAAGGCTTCCGAGGGAATATATCATTGCCGGAGAGCGTATCTCACCCTATCTGGTATTCTCCAACACCCATGACGGAAGCGGCTCTGTTAAGGTAGCCCTGACACCCGTAAGGGTGGTATGCAACAATACACTGAACCTCGCCTTGAATACGGCAAGCCGTTCATGGTCCATGATGCATACGGGAAACATCAAAGATAAGATACAGGAGGCAAAGGATACACTGTTCATGGCGGAGGAATATATGGACAGTCTCGGTAAGGAGTTTGAAAATCTCCGTAAGCAGAAGATGACCGATGCACAGGTAAAAGAATATATCGGACTGCTATTACCAATGGAGAAAGATGCAACACCCATCCAGAGCAAGAATACCATCAAGCTGCGCGAAGACATGACAAGGCGTTATTATGATGCTCCTGACTTACAGGACTTAGGCAATAACGCTTACCGGTTCCTCAATGCGGTATCGGATTTTGCAACACATTCCGATCCGCTGCGCAGGACTCCCAAGTATAATGAGAACCTTTTCATGCGCACTATGGACGGGAACCCGCTGATCGACAGGGCTTATCAGCTTGTAAGTGCGGCATAGATGAAATATTGCAGAAAGCTGACAGAGCAGGGGCATCCGCATTGGGTGCTCCTGCTTTTGGCGTTTTGGAGAGGAGAATGATGTATGTATACAAAGATCCCAATAGGAAACCTTGACAGGAGTGATTGGCTGAAACTCAGAAAGACAGGTATCGGCGGTTCTGATGCAGGTGCCATATGCGGTCTGAATCCCTACAGCAGCCAGATGAGCGTATACAGGGATAAGACCTGTGAGACAGAGGATGAGCAGGAAGATAATGAAGCCATCAGGCAGGGGCATGACCTTGAAGAGTATGTTGCACAGCGGTTCATGGAAGCAACAGGATTGAAAGTCAGGAAGTCCAACTTCATGTACCGGAGCGTGGGGAATCCCTTCATGATCGCAGATGTAGACCGCCTTGTAGTGGGTGAAGATGCAGGGTTGGAATGCAAGACCGCCAGCGCCTATAGTGCGGACAAATGGAAAGACGGGGATATCCCGTTACATTATATCATGCAGTGCTACCACTACATGGCTGTGACGGGTAAGAGGACATGGTACATAGCAGCGGTGATACTAGGACAGAGGTTCGTCTACCGGAGACTGGAATGGGATGGTGATCTGATCTCGCAGTTAATTGAGGCGGAGAGATATTTCTGGACGGAGCATGTGGAGAAAGGTATCATGCCCAATCCTGACGGCTCAAAAGCCTGTGATGAGGTACTGGAGCAGTATTTTCATACATCAAGGAAGGAAAGCACTATCGAACTGGTAGGCTTTGATGAAAGGCTGGACAGGAGAGAGCAGATATTATCGCAGATAGCAGAACTTGAACAGGAGCAGAAACGGATCGAGCAGGAAGTGAAACTCTATATGAGGGACAATGAATCTGCGTTCAGTGGCAATTACCGGATCTCATGGAGCAGCATAGAGACAACGAGGCTCGACACGAAGCGGATCAAAGAGGAGAAACCGGAACTCTATAAGGATTATGCGAAAGTATCTTTATCCCGCCGTTTCCAGATAAAAGCAGCGTGAGGGCATTTACATATTGAGGAAAGGAATGGTCAGGAACATGGATGAGAAAAAATTAAGGGAGTTATTATTGGAGAGGCTGCATTTAGAGATACAGCTTTTCAAAGATCTGATGCTCCATAAGGAAAAAGAGGACATCTATTCTGCAAGCTACAGGATCGAGGTGTATGTGAACCTTTATGAGATCCTCGTGGTACGGACGGAACGGATCGGGGAACTGCTGTTAAGGAGACTGCTCTACCAGCAGACGGGCATCCTTGATGTTTTCTATGAGGAATGGCTAGGCAGGGAAGACAGTTTTTACATGGAACTCCGTGACCATGTAGAGGATATGCTCGACGTAATATCGGCCAGTAGGACAGATAAAGGAAAGGAAGATGACGATGGAGAGGAACAAAATAAGGCAGCTTAGAGCAGATGAGATCGAATGCCGTGTATCAACGGTAAATGAAAAAGGTGTGACGCTTCTTCTGTATAAGGAAGCGAGGGTAGATCAGAAGATATTGGATGAGGCTTTCGGAATTTTCGGATGGCAGAGGAGCCACCAGAGTATAGAAGGGATTCTGTACTGTACAGTATCGGTCTATGATAAGGATACTAATACATGGATAGCAAAGCAGGATGTGGGGACTACAAATTTTGCTGAAAAAGAGAAATCCCAGGCATCCGATTCCTTTAAGAGAGCTTGTGTCAACTGGGGCATCGGAAGGGAACTCTATACTGCGCCCTTTATCTGGATCCCCGCAGATAAAGTGGGGATCAGTCAGAAAGGCGATAAGTTCTACTGTAATGACAGCTTTTCTGTAATCTCCATAGGGTACAGTGAAGAAAGAGAAATCACGGAGCTTAGGATCGTGAATGGAAAAGGAAAGATAGTATATGAGCTGAAAGCGAAGGGAAAAGGGCAGAAAACATTGGAAGATCAAGAAGAATCACAGGAAGGACACCTTACAAGGGCGCAGATGGACTCCCTGAAAGCAGAGCTTGAGCGGACAGGGGTAACGATGGATACAGTGCAGGACAGATACAGGATACAGAGACCGGATGCAATGAGTGAGAGCGATTATAAGAAAGTGATGGCAGCATTGGCTAAAACCAAGTCTGCAAATGCAGCATAGGAGGAAAACGGTATGGAATTTGAAGAGTTTAAGAAAAAGATAGTGGAAGGGTTGCGGGATATTTATGGCGACCGTGTCGAAATTGATACAGGTGTGGTCATAAAAAATAACGGCAATAAATATAACGGTATCTGTATCAGACCGAAAAATGCGGAATGCAGGACCGCTCCAGTCATTGAACTGGATAGTCTGTACAGTTCGCTTGAAAACGGCACAATGAAAATAGAGGACTGTGTGTGGGAAATCTTGCATAACAGTGCAAATCTCAGCGGCCATGAGCGGGTGGAGCAGCTTGCGAAAGACATATCTGATTGGGAATGCGTAAAGGATGATATTTACCCGATCCTTCTTTCCACGGAAGAAAACTGGGAGTTACTGGAGAAACTTGTGTCCACATCGATGCTTGACCTGTCGGTAGTATACATCATCCGCAGGGGACTCTCCGGGGAAAGTACCATGGGCATCAAGATAACCCCAAAAATGTTGGAGTCCTATGGAATGGACGTTGAACAACTCCACGGACAGGCATTGGAGAACATGAGAAAGGACGGCTATGAATTTCTGGAACTGAGAACATTAGTCAAAGAAATCCTGCATATGGATGAGCTGGATGACGGGCAGGATGACCATAAGACCGAAATGTATATTCTTACCAATTCAGCCAGATTCTACGGTGCAGCCGGCATCCTGAATAAGGAGCTTCTCCGTGGATTTGCAGGGGACAGGAATTTCATCATCCTCCCGTCATCTGTTCATGAAAGTCTCTTTGTTCCCGTAAATGATGAAACGGATCAGGCTTTCTTTGATGAGATGGTCAGGGAGGTAAACAGGTCTGAGGTGAGCGTGGAAGAGAAGCTTGCAGACCACAGTTACTATTATGATGCACAGATCGGAGAGATCAGGATGTGCGCCTGATGTGGACAGATCAAAGGAGATGAAGGTATATGAAAAAAGCATATAAGAACCTGACCGAGACTCTGATTGAGAATTTTACAAATGAGAGGATGGATAAGATTGCTTTTCAGGACAAGAAATTCCGTTTGGCGGACAAAAAGCTCGATGAGGCTTTGAAGCTGTATAATAAGCTGTCACTATCAAAAGATGATGATAAAGTTGTGGGCCATGTATTTGATGCTTATGCTGTACAGAGTGCAAGATATGCGGCACTTGCATACAAGCAGGGCATTGAAGATGCCGTTCAACTATTAAAAGAGATGGACGTGATTCAAAATGGCAGTCCGAGAAAAGTGAAAAGATAAAGTTTTGATGTCCCAAAAACGGTCGTTTATGGGACGGATTTTATGGGGCAGAAATATCCCTATTTAAAGACTGATTTTCAGGGCAATTCTGTTCCAAAACCCGTTCCAAAATCAAGGTTCCATATCTCATACGTTATTGGGAGTAAAAAGGAGTATCTATGAAGAACTATACATTTGGATACGCCAGAGTATCTACTGAATCTCAAAGTCTGGACAGGCAGATTGATGCATTAAAGAAGTACGGAGTTGATATAATTTATACTGAAAAAATGACCGGTACGAAAAAAGACCGACCTGAGTTAAATAAACTCCTTGATCGGGTGACTGAACAGGATATCGTAGTCGTTGAATCTTTGTCAAGGCTGGGGAGGAGTACAAAGGACCTGATTGAACTCACAGAACTGCTGCAGAGTAAGGGAGTTCATCTAGTCTCGTTAAAGGAATCTATTGATACCAATACATCTACTGGAAAGCTCTTGTTTACACTCATGAGTGCTATTGCCCAATTTGAGAGGGATACAATAGCTGATCGAACCCGTGAAGGATTACGTTCAGCCAGAGCGAGAGGTAGAATGGGAGGCAGACCTAAAACGAATCCAGAGCAAGTAAAGAAGGCTGTGAAACTGTATAATATTGGGCAGTACTCCATTAAAGAGATTGAGGAGATGACAGGAGTGAAAAAGTCCACACTTTACAGGAGCATCCGGAAGTAACTTCTTACGTTCAATGGCTCATATACCCTTGTCCAAGTTGGCAGGGGTATATGAGTACCATAAACATTTAGATTTATTCATCATTTTACAGGAGAAGCAATATTAACAATAGTATAATGATTACTGAGATTCTGGTTCAGTAGGGGAAACTACCGCCTTTTATGGAATATTAGCCGATGCATCAAGAGGCATAGGTGCTCTGGTTAATCAGGAAGACCATACTTTTTGATATATTGCTTAAAGTTCTCATAAAGAAATTCTTCCACCTCTTTTTCATTTTTTTCATCACTTTGTTTATCATAATAAGCATACAAAAGATTCGGAATATGCCTGATTCCCCACTCCCTAGGTATAGTAACGGGATTGATGTTGAGAGCAGCTAGATCCTTTAATGTCCGTTTAAAAGCATCCAAGTCACTACCCTGATAGGTTGCCTTTGCTTTAGCCAGACTACGGCATTGGTTGACAAAACGCAGTGCTTCAATTAAGCGATTTTCTTTTTGCTTGTTAAAGTAGTGAGACTGTATTATACGGACAGCATCCTGTAAAGTGTACCAATTACCTTTACCGATGGTCTTCTTGAAATAATAATTTATTTCTTCATTACAGGCTTCAGGAGTGAGCAGACTTTCGTATTTATTATAATCATGATTCCCAGATTCCTCGGCTTTACTATTCAAGATGTACGTCTTTAAATATTTGCATTGGACTTCAAACCGGATGATGTCGAGGGCTTCATTTACTGTTGCCTGAGAAATCATGGAGTATCCTGTAGTTTCATTCTTGCACAAACGTTCCTGTAGTTCCACATGCTTCATATAACAGTTTATGTTGACAGATGAATTTATCAGATAGAGACTGCTAGATTCACTTTTCATCCGGTGTGATGTGGTGTCGTATTTCTTCCATTCTTTATAATGGGGTGGTATATTTCCACGTTTAATAAGGGTCATTACCTGTTCAGGGCTACATTTAGGTAGAAGTTCATTTATGGAGAAATTGATGCAATAGTCAATTCGTTTTATACTATAATAATCAAAGTTTTTTAGTAGAGGTGATATTCTTTCTGATTCAAGGTTGAAATTTTTGATGACCATCTCCATATCATCATAAGTTGCAGCAGTAATGTAATCAGTGATGCCTCCAAGGATTTTGGCGTTTATTGTTGCTTCGACAAAATATGATCTGAAACTATCAATATTGGTATTACATCGGATGGACCATTTTATCCCTCTATCTTCTTTAAAATAAGTAATTTTGAGATGTGTGGGAAGCATATATGCTTTGTCTTTTGTAGGATGATATCTTATCCCTTTCCCGTTTCTGTCTACATGGTATATTTGGATAAGACCTGTAGCCTGACTGTATCTCCTAAAATCTCGGATCAACTGTTGCATATCATTGTATTTTAAGATTAAGACAACAGTCATTGTGTGAAAACCTAATGATGAATGCATTGTAATTCTCCTTTCTTCAAAGTGTCATGGTTCATTCCAGATAAGAGAATATTAAGAATCTATGAAGAACTACTTAGAATGTGAACAGTAATATGAGAAATTTACTTTTTCAATACATTAACCCCGCCAAATTTGTTATAGGAGAGGCACAGGAATCAAAGTAAGATCAGTTTATGTTTTCAACCAATAGGAATATGGAATAGATAGATTTAGAAGATGTGGCTTCAAATCATTATATAGACTTCTCAAAATGTTCCTTTGGATCAATTTCATAGTTCGTTAGGGTTATTGCATAATCAAGAGATCCTAGTTCCTTAATATTCTAATGGAAAAATCTGAGTTTATAATTGTTACAATGATGTTATTATGAACGCGCAATTTGTGAATCTTTATATTCATGTAATCAATAATGATAATTTAATATAAATTATGTATTGAATGTTATAGATAGAGGAATTTAAGAAATTATATATATAATAAAACTTTATAGATAGTAATACTAATATTATACGAAAAGATAAGATTGTCGCAGCGCAGGGTATCATCACCCTGCGCTGTTCATATAGCTTTATTTGTATATATGAGAAAATAAAAGCTAACTCATTGACAGGCATTATCATTCTGATACAATGATTAAGAATAAATTTTGTGAATGGTTTTTGTGAATGGTTATGGGGATGTATTAGCATCTCACAATTCACAAATTGCCCTATGCGGAAAGATAAGGGGATTTGTAGTATGATTAGAACAGATAATTTTATAATGAATAGTGATGAAGAAGAGGCGCGTTATAAATTTGGATTCTGTAAGCAGTGTGATTTTTATGAGTGTGAGCTTGTTGGAGAATATGCACAATTTAAGGAGAATCATGTTAAAGAACCTAATTCTGAAGCGTCTCGATATTCTAGTATTGTAGTTGAAGCAAAGGTATATTCAGAAGAAGATATTGATGTAGATTCTTGTGAAGTAATTCAGGCATCACATGTATATGTAGATGAAAATAATGAGACAGAAGTAAAACTATCGGAAATCACGCCTAACAGTCTTTCTACTACTGAGGCTAGTGGTCTTGATTTGAATTTGCTTTCATATGATCAGGAGAAATCGAAAAATGGATGTATTATGAGCCATCGGAATGTTTACCCAGTAGAATGTGGCAATAAAAGTGTTACTGATGGAATCGGAGATCACTATAAAATAGAAATAGGCCATGATTTTAAAATAAAAACCGATACTGATGATAGGTGGGAACCTTCACAGCCTGTATTTATTTCTGCCCAAACTGGCAGTGGGAAAAACTATTTTGTAGAAAATATCTTGATGCCCTATTTGGATACCCTAAATTATAAAAATATAACCAAGTATAAAATTTTAATCCTAAGCAACCGTTTGGCATTAAAGCATCAGATAGAAGAACGGATTAAGGAAAATGATGATTCGGATGATGCAGATAGTTGGATTTATTCTTTTAGTGATAATACAGATGTTATGACATATCAAAGCCTGTTGGAAAAAATTGGTTACCTCAAAAAAACACAGAAGCGGAAGGATTCGCGGTATGTTTTTGTTATTTGTGATGAGGCCCATTTTTTCACCTCCGATGCAATGTTTAACCCGCATACCCAGAAAATACTAGAGACCATAGTCAGGTTATTTAAAGATGCCGTTAGGGTATATATGAGCGCAACTCCATATGAATGTTTAGAATACATCATTAAGTATGAAGAAAAAATAAACTCCCATTACCTTCTAATGGCATTTTACCACTTCAAGCGTGATTACAGCTATCTTGACATCAATACTTACTCTGATATCAAAGAACTATATAAGGAAATCGTAAAAAGTGTTAATAAAGGAGAAAAATGGCTCATATTTATTGATGACAAAGAAAAATGTAAGAGTGTAAAAGAAAAATTGGAGGAATATGGAGAAAAAATTGGCTGTTCTATGGTCGTTAAAAATGAAAATTCTGCAATACATAAAATCTATGCCGTAGATGCGGACAGTAAGGACGATAAAGCATATAGGTCAATAATACGAAATGAAAATCTTGGCAAGAATACTTATGTGCTAATAACCACTTCTGTCCTTGATAATGGTGTCAATTTGAAAGATATAGATAATATTGTTATATCAGATATGTCAAAAGTAAAGTGTTTACAAATGATTGGTAGGGCAAGAACCAAGAAAAAAAGCGATGAAAGAAAAACTCTGTACATTAAAAGATTTGATGAAAACTATGTCAAAAGAAGATTAGATGGATTTTATAAACAGAGGAAAGCTTATCACCGTTATGAATTGGCATTTTTGGGAGCAGAAGGTCTGTATATTAAGAATTATGATAGATATAATTTCCTTAGCAAATATTATGAGGGTGCTAGAGAAGATTTAGAGAATGCTAAACATTGGTTTGGCAGATCGCTTGAAAGGCCTGATGAACTTTACTTAAATGAAATAGCGCAATCCCTGCTGGATAAACTTATCCCCCGGTATGAATTTATTCTTGATGAAATGAAAGAGGAAGGTGAGGCAGGAAACGCTGTAATAGCAAACCGAGAAAGAAAATATGTTGCCGGACACAAATATTTAGGTTACCAACTTTCATGGTTTGGAAGAAAATACAGTCCAGAAAATGATATGCATCTGGTTGATAAAGAAAAAAATCACAAGGAATTTATGAATTTTCTCCAATGGTATGCCAGTAATAATATACATATAGACAAAGAAAAAAAAGATGCCTTTAGAGAAGAGTTTACTGAACGTTGTGATATGGCATATCAAAGAGAGGATCCCAATTTAGGACGCAATTATGGTTTGGATAAGATGAACAAACTTCTTACTGAACATAATATAGGATATGAAGTGAAATCTGAAATAATTGAAAAGTCCCGAATTTGGAGAGTCGTTAAAAAGGACTAGAAATCACCCCTTCCCCCCTCCTTGAACATTATGTCTTGGCTTGACAGTGATTTCCATTTGTATTATAGTTAGTACAATATTTGGCACGTGTTATCGTGCCTAGAGAAATGGTGATATGGGCATTTCCTTAAACGGGACGAAAACCGGGGATCTGCCAAGCGGGGCACGAGCCTTGCGGCAAGGATTTTATTATGAAGATCCGTTGCTTACGAAATAGGAGATGGATAAAAAGATAATTGTAATGAATTAAGAAAATTAGATATCCACCAACGTATGTTCCTTGCGGATGTTTATATATTATGATATGAGGTTATGAATATTAGATTCTTTAACGTGTCATATTTTAAACCTTGTTTTCATAATATTGAAAGAACAAGTAAGGGAGGTGGCGATGCTGCTATGAGGAAACGTAAGTTGAATTATCAAATTCACGATCCTAATCCGGCGGCAGTAACCGCCGATTATTTGCTAAAAGTTCTGATTGATGCGAACAAGAGAAAGGTTGAAACGGCAATGCGCGATGCGGCGGTGAAGGTTGCTGATTTGGAGATTGAGATACAAGAGGAACGTCTCGCGTGATTGATACGCGGGACTTTCTTTTTCATAGCAGTTCTATTCATGATTTTGCGTGGGTTGATTTTGATATAATTAACGGATATACTAATAAAAAGAGAAGAAATGGAGGGCAAAGTGTTATGCCTGAAAGTTTAAATGGAATTTTAAAAAGTTATGTGGATGATATACACATGCTATATGGGGACAGATTAAAAGCTGTAATCTTGTATGGTTCTTATGCGCGGGGTGACGCTGATCCGGATTCCGATGTTGATATCATGATATTAGTGGAATTGACGGAACAAGAGATTAGAGAAAAAGGACGACAACTTTCCAATGTGACCTTTGAATATAATTTTGATAATGACTTAGCAATCATGCCCATTGTGAAAAATGCAGATCATTTTAATAAATGGCTCGGGGCTTATCCGTTTTATTACAATGTGAAAAAGGAAGGGGTAGAGTTGTATGCCGCTTAATTTAGATGATATGGGCGGTGCTAAAGAATTAGCATTGTACAGGCTTGGAGCAGCCAAAGAGGACTTGGAAGCTGCCGAATTAAATTTTAAAAGCGGACATTATCGTGCTTCTAATAACAGGGCTTATTATTCCATTTTCAGGGCAATATCTGCGTGCCTTGCCTTGAAATTCAAGGCATATAAGCAGCATTCTCAGGTAATCGGAAATTTTAATAAGGATTTTGTTCATACAGGAATCTTTTCTAAAGAAATCAGCAGGAAAATCAGCAGAGCACAAGAAGTACGCCATGCCAGTGATTATGATGATTTCTATATAGTTTCTGTCGATGATGCCAAAGAACAATTAGAAACTGCAAGGGAAGTTGTAGATATGGTTGAAAAGTATTTGGAATCAGTGAAGTAGATGAAATCTTAATTTGATCATGCTGTTGCATGTAGTGAGAGATAGGATTAACAATGATTTACACTATAGAAGAAATAAAGGATAAAACCATTCCTATTGCAAAAGCATACGGCATCAGTCGAATAAGTTTGTTTGGCTCTTATGCCAGAGGTGAAGCGAAAGATAGCAGCGATGTTGATTTTTATATTGATCGTGGTAAATTGAGCAACCTGCTGCAATATTTTGCTTTTGTCGATGAATTGGAGAATGCATTGCATTGTCACGTTGATGTCTTAACCACAGGGATTGAAGATAAACAGTTTCTTTCTGCAATTATGCGAGAGGGAGTGCTGTTATATGAAGATGGGGAAGTGCACAATGAATAAAGCGGAGAACTGTTTGCAAGAAAATAACGACTATACGAAGTGGCAACAGAAGAGGTTTGATAATATGAGTTCCGATGAATTTCAAGAGGCAGCTGTTTCATTTGCGAAAGAGAACCCTTTTTCCATAAAAGAGTAAAGGGTAGTATAATAAAGATTGAAGATTATAAAGGGCAGGATGTTTGTGTAATAATTATATAAGCATCTTGTCTTTTTGCTATAAAAAACATATAATTTAGTTGTAACAGAACGAAACAAATTAACAGAGAGGTATCCCGATGAACATTGCCGCCTACTGTCGCGTTTCCACTGATAAAGAAGATCAATTAAATAGTTTAGATGCTCAAAGAGCTTTCTTTGCTGAATACACTCAGCGGACAGGGGACAACCTTGTTCGTCTTTATGCTGATGAAGGTATTTCCGGCACCAAGATTAAAAACCGTAAAGAGTTTCTGCGTATGATGGCAGATGCCGAGCAAGGTGTATTTAATATGGTGGTAGTAAAAGATATTTCTCGTTTTGCCAGAAATACGGTGGACTTGCTTCAGAATATCCGTAAACTGAAATCTCTCGGTATAGAAACCCAGTTCCTCACCGCGAATATGACGAGCATGGGTAACAGCGAATTTGTCCTGACTATTTTTGGAGCGTTGGCACAGGAAGAGAGTGCAAATACGTCTAAGCGTGTGAAGTTCGGTAAAAAGATAAATGCGGAAAAAGGCAAAGTCCCGAATATCGTCTATGGTTATGATAAAATCATCGGGGATTATTTTAATCTGGAAATCAACAAGCAGGAAGCGTTAGTTGTCGGGCAGATTTATAGTTGGTATCTACAGGAAGGATATGGAGCAGCCAAAATCGCAGGTATGCTGAATAAAAAGGGATTCAAGACAAAGAGGAATTGTAATTGGAGCCAGAATGCTGTTTGCAGGATTTTGACTAATGAGTTATA
>JAFLTH010000082.1 GCA_022510525.1 Lachnospiraceae bacterium
AACCCACACGGGAATGCTATAGAACTTCTTATTCCCGAAAGCCGACCACCAGCCAGCTTACTATTTGCGCAATCCGTCCTCCAGGCCCAGCGACAAATTTCAATTTATTTAAAGCAATATAGATACTCACTGAGTATGGAATGAAGACTTAATATGTGATAATATGTTATTGTAAGTTTTAATTAAAGTATGCTTTTTATACAATATTCTAAAATTTGTCGTGGAGTATATTGAATGAAAAAAGATATTTTATCCGGTATTATAGTCGCTCTTGTGTCAATCCCGATCTCTATGGGTTACGCTCAGGTAGCAGGTCTCCCTGTGGTATACGGTCTCTACGGTTCCGTATTACCCATACTGGTTTATGCGCTCATCACTTCTTCACCGCAGTTCGTATTCGGCGTGGACGCCACTCCTGCCGCTCTGGTGGGCGGCACTCTTGTCAGCCTTGAGATTACTCCGGGCTCGGATGAGGCTATTGCTATTATCCCTGTTATCACAACGATTACTGCATTATGGCTTCTATTATTTTTTGCTCTGAAAGCAGGTAAGCTGGTTAAGTACATATCCAAACCGGTTATGGGCGGATTTATTTCGGGAATCGGCTGCACCATTATATTGATGCAGGTGCCCAAACTTTTCGGCGGCAATCCGGGAACCGGAGAGCTGTTCGTACTGTTATATAACATATGGAACGAGCTGCCTGCTTTTAATCTTTTATCCGCCCTTCTAGGCATAGGAACCATTATAATCCTTCAGATTGCAAAGAAAAAAGTTCCCAAATTTCCGATGTCGGTACTTGTATTGATTGCCGGAGCCGGACTTACGGCCTTCTGCCATATAGACGGATACGGGGTAAAACTGCTTCCAAAGGTTGAGTCAGGTCTGCCAAGACTTGCCATACCCGATATGTCATTGCTTTTACCCAATGGGGAAGAAATTATTGTGTTGTCCTTTACAATCGCCTTGGTAATAATGGCGCAGACCCTGCTGGCAACCAGCAATTATGCATTAAAATACAACTATAAGATTAATAATAACCGTGAAGTTCTTGCTTACGCCGCAGGTAATGCCGCCGGTGCTGTGGTGGGTTGCTGCCCTGTCAACGGAAGCGTGTCAAGAAGCGGAATCGCCGACCAGTACGGCTGCAAGTCACAGCTTATGTCCATAACCGCCGCCCTTACTATGGTTCTTGTGCTGCTTTTCGGAACCGGACTGCTTGAATATCTTCCGGTACCGGTACTGACCGGAATTGTGATTTCCGCACTTATGGGAATCGTGGAATTCGGTATTGCCAAAAAGACATGGGAAGCTGACAAACAAGAGTTTACTATTTTTATGGCTGCATTTTTGGGTGTGCTGATTCTTGGCACCATATATGGCGTAGTTATCGGCGTAATCCTCTCTTTTGTGGCAGTCATCATCCGTGCGGTCATTCCGCCCAAGGCATTCTTAGGAATAATACCGGGACATGAGGGCCTGCACAATTTAAGCCGCAACAAGAATGCATACCCTATTGAGCACACAATCATATACCGCTTCAGCGGAAATCTCTTTTTTGCCAATATAAATGCTTTTCAGGATGACATTGACAATGCAATAAAAGACGATACCAAACAGGTCATCATAGATGCCAGAGGCATCGGCAGTATCGATATTACCGCCGCGGAACGCCTTGTGATACTGAAACGTAATCTGCACGCCAAAGGAATTAATTTGTACCTCACAGAGCATGCTGAAGCCGTTAATGACCAACTCCGCGCCTTTGGTGCAAGCAGCCTTATAGAAGAAGGTTCTGTCAGGAGAACGGTCTCCCTCGCACTGCGTGCGGCAGGCGTCAACAAACCGTATCCTCTGGAAGGCATCTCAGGCGACGAAGAATATGCGTACGTGGAAGCAAATGAGCGCCTTGCGGAATTCGAGTGGGCCTTTGGCGAAGGCGCCGGAGAAAAGATGGAAGCCCTTGCGGCCGAGGTTGCGGAAAAACTCGTCCACTCCGGCGATTACAGTATGGAAAATATTATAAAAACCGAAAATACCGCTTCCTGGGGACGCATCGGTCTCTTCGATGAGGACGAACTATTGAACCGGCTGGAACTCTATTTTTCGGAACTTGAAGAAAAAAGACATATGCACGTCGATGAAATCGAGCAAATGCTGGAACAACGCCGTCATATTATTGAGGAGAAACTTAAAGAGCTAAGTCCGGAAGCATTGGAATTGTTAAGGCGACATCGAAAACAGATTGAAGATCATCTTAAAGAGAAAAGACCGGAGTATTATGAACATTATCTGGAACTCAGAAAAAGATTAGAAGAAAAGCAATAGAACAGGAGCATTAAGAATGGCAGGTAAAAACATACGTCTGAAAGAACTGCGAAAAGAAAGTAAACTTACACAATTACAGCTTGCCCGGTATCTTGGCGTTGATCAGGATATGATTACCGGATTGGAAGACGGCAGTGAAAGTTTAAGTACATCTTTAATTGAAAAAATCTGTAATTTATTTGGGTGTACAGACGCCTATCTATTGGGTGAAGACGATACCTATATTCCGTTAAATTTTGCTTTTCGTTCAAACGGCATACAGACAGAGGATCTCGAAGGTATAGCAGCCATTAACAAAATCGCTATGAATTTGCGATATATGAACCGGATGATGGAGGATACACAGCAATGAAATCAGCACAGGAATTAAATTCACTGGCTTTGCATACCAGACAAATGTGGGGCGAAGACAGCTATTCCCCTATAGATATTTTTGCCATTGTCAACGGCTGGAAAGAAAAGAAAATCACATTAGTAAAATATCCGCTGTCAGAAAGAATAAGCGGCATTTGTACTAAGGTTGACGACGATATAGTCATATGCATCAATTCGACAACATCTTACGGCAGACAGCGATTCACACTGGCACACGAACTATACCACGTTTTGTACGAACCGGAAACACAGCAGGTAATTTGTGATATGAATATGAACATAGATAAACCGGAGTCTGAACGCGAGGCCGATAAGTTTGCCGGTTATTTATTGATGCCATATGACGCTCTGCTACAGTACAAAGCAGGCAAGCCCGATTGGAATCTTAAAACAATCATTGATGCGGAACAGTTCTTCCGGATAAGCCATCAGGCTATGATTTACAGGCTCACATTCGATAATCTTATTACCGATGCCGAGGCCGATAAATATAAGGCAATTACGGTGTCAACGGAAGCTGCCAGGCTGGGATACGGCAAGGAACTCTACTACCCTGCCGACAGAGACAAACCCTACTTCACAACCGGCGAATATATCCGGAAGGTCGAGCAGATGGCGGAAAAAAATATTATATCAAACGGGAAAAAAGAAGAACTTTTATTAGATGCATACAGGCCTGATATTGTATACAATTATGATGAGGAGGAAGCCAATCTGAATGACTAAAGAGCTGCTTTTTGATACGGACTGCCTCTCTGCTTTTCTATGGATCAACAATGCAAATATATTAAAGCAACTCTATGCCGGACAAATTGTTTTGCCGGAACCTGTCTACCGGGAATTATCAAACCCCTGCATTCCTCATATAAAGCAAAGAACTGATGCCCTGATTGCAAATAATGTTGCAAAAGTACAGGAAATCAAGACAGATACCAAAGAATATAGAATATATTTATCTCTTGTAACAGGAGAAAAAGGTCGCAAAATTATCGGGCGCGGAGAAGCCGGCGGAATCGCTCTTGCCGGAACATACGACGGTATACTGGCAAGCAATAATCTAAGCGATATAGAACCGTATATTGAAAAATATAATTTAAATCACATTGATACAGGCCGTATATTATTTGAGGCCTTACAAAAAGATTTCATAACGGAAGCCGACGGTAATAAAATCTGGCAACAAATGCTCGCCAAAAGACGAAAACTGCCGGCCGGAAGTTTTTCGGAATACCTGAAAGGAAAATCATGAATTAAAAAAGTCTCACAAACTGCTCCGGGAGCGGTTTGCGAGACTTTTATCATCATGAACATATTATTATAATGCAAGCAATTTTTTCTTTAATTCGTCGAATTCTGTCTCTGTAACTATGGAAGCCTCTTTCAAATTCATCAAGGTCTGAGCTCTAGCCTTAAGTTCACCGATCTCACTGTAATTTGAGAAGATATCGTCAATCACGCCATTCTTGAAGTTATCATAATCAGCCTTCGTGATATAGGTAACTTCAGCAAGAACCTTAAACAACTGCATTTTCTGAACAGCATCGCTATTACCTTCAATGGTCTTGAGTACTTCATCCTTCTTTGCCTGATATTCACTCTCCTCCATCCATTCACAGCGTTTCAGTGCCATCAAGCGCTCTATCTGTGCCGCTAACTTAGCATCGGAAGAATAATCAATCTCAGACATATCAGCAATAAACTCCTGCTTCTTCTTTTCAAACTCTTCCGGTGTGAAGATAAAGGTCTTGGAAAGAGTACTCAGACGCATCAGCTTATGCTCTAATATAGGTATGCTTTCTCCCATTTTTATCTTGGTATCTTCAGCAACAATCTTGAGGAACTGGTCGTACTGTGCGGGGCTTAAAATCTCGCACTCTTTTAAAACAGGCCATCTATCAATCTTCTGCACAACACGATCTTCAGAATCATCGGACACATATTGTACCGTACCGACTATGTCGTTACAGATCTTACTGTACTCATCATTCGCTAAAATCTCACAAAGATTGAGCAAAAGCAGCTTCTTCAGGTTCTGTTTGTAGGTATCGGTGGGCACATTGGCAACATTAGAAGCATCATCAATAACTTCATTCTTGAAATCATCAAACTCCTTCTCAGACAAAAAGCCCATCTCACTATATTCTATGTTTATCTTAAGCTTATTATAGAACTCATCCAAACCACTCTCACAGCTGATATACTCTGCCTTGGCGAGCTTGTATTCCTTCTCGGAAACCATACCGGTCTGGTAAACTGCCTCCAGTTTTTCATACTTCTTTTTCAGCTCTTCAAGTGACTTTGCAACAGGTTTATCTTGTACTGCCTCAACAGGTTTATCCTGAACGGCTTCAACGGGTCTATCTTGTACTGCCTCAACAGGTTTAACCTGTACTGTCTCGGCAACCTTAGGTGCCTGTACCTGTGCCTGTACCGGTTCCTTTACAGTCGGCGTGACCACATCAGATACCTGTACCGGTTCGGATTGATACGGTGCAACAACCCTGGCAGTAGGTGTCTGTGCATTGACAGGTTTTAAGCCGCTATTTCCATCCTGATTAGCCGCCAGAAGATTACGAAGCATAGTAGAAGCTTTTTCTATATCTTGCATGCCCGGAAAACGCAGCTGATATTTTTCACGGCCGTAAAGAGTATTGGTGTGCACATGGATAACAAAGGTAACAAGCCCCTGAAACATCATTCTTTCATATTTGGTAACGGCTCCAATCTCATAATCAACATCACCCGTATAGGTATTTTTAGTATTTTCCTGATAGACAATGGCTTTTCCTTTTATTCCATTTTGGGTGATTTCAAGGTAAAGCGCTTTTTCATTACCTGAAATCTTCTTTAAAAAGCCTCTTCCAAATTCACATTGGAACATGCCTCTAGAGCTGTCATCTCTTACCATATTTAATGCCATATCTCTTGCCGCACCTCTAAAATTTAATGCAATATCTCTTGCCACATCTACCACCTCATTTTTACATAAATAAATCTTTTCAAGTTAGCTGCTTCACAATTCTGATTAACATAATAAGCCCATCTTTATACTCAGTATAAATAAAATTTTATATTATGTCAATAGGGAATGTAATTAATTCTTGTAAATAACAGTATTTAGGAACCGAACCCTTAATAACCTTCTTGAATTTCTTTACGAAATTTCATTGACAAAACTTTTTTTCAAAATAATAATTAAATAGTAGTTTAAATAGAAGGCATTGGGATAAAGGAGTTTTATAATTATGGTTAAAGTACTGTTTGTATGTCATGGGAATATCTGCAGAAGCACAATGGCCGAAAGCGTCATGACCTATATTGTAAGGCAGCAACGACTCGATTCACAATTTCAAATCAATTCTGCCGCAACAAGCCGGGAGGAAATCGGCAATACACCACACTACGGAACCGTAGGCAAACTGCGCTCACTCGGCATACCGGTGATACCTCACAGAGCCGTCCAGATGACCAAAGAAGATTATAACAAATACGATTATCTAATTGGTATGGACCAGATGAATATCCGTAATATGATGCGCATATTAGGAAATGATGATAAGAATAAAGTGTTCAAACTTCTGGATTTCGGTGAACGTCCAAGGGATATTGCAGACCCCTGGTATACCGGAAATTTTGATGTGACATATGATGATATACTGGAAGGCTGTGAGGCATTTCTGGAATATCTGAAAAAAGAAAATAAAATTCACTAATTATTAAGTTTTATAACTCCACATCCGATTTTTGCACCGCTGTTTCCTGACGGTTGTGTTATGAAATCATCAGGCATATCGTGTACTACTACGCTTCTGCCTATGACATCCATAACCGTAAAGGCATCTGTAAGAAAAGACTGCCAAGAGATACCGTTACAATTTAAAATAGGCGGCAGATCGCCGCGGTGATTGGGATGACTACGGTTGTCAGGATTGTAATGGTTGCCGGTCATGTTGAAATCAAATTCTTCATTTTGACTGCAATCCCCTTTTTCGTGAATATGAAAACCCAAAAAGCGGTTTGCATCCGCACCGTTCATGACAGGTAAACCTTCAAATTGAGCATTAACCACCACTCCAAAGGGCGTTTGATAAAAAAGAACCATTCCGCATAAATCGGGATGCTGCTCATTTCCTCTTACAATCGCTTTTGCGCCGGGAGCATCCGGAGTCGGCGGGTAGCTAAAATCATTTAATTCCATAAATTTTCCCCTGGTTGTTTTTATAAAATATATAATTTATACTATGTAATGAAAGTGCTTTTTGATATTTTTTTAATCACACGGGAGCATAAAACGATGATAATTAAAAACGCTGACGTATATACAGAGGACGGAAAATTTGTTAATAAGGATATTTATATAGACGGTGCTTTTTTTGCGGAAAAAGCCGATGATGATATTGTGATAGATGCAACAGGATGCTATGCAATACCGGCTCTTACCGATATGCATTTTCACGGCTGCGCCGGATATGATTTCAGCGACGGAAGCAAAGAAGCAATCGATGCAATAGCAAGATATGAAGCCTCTGTCGGAGTTACCAATATCATACCCGCTACTATGACGCTTCCGGAGAATGAGCTTATTAAAATATGCGATACCGCAAGATTGTATCAGCCTGATAACACTAATGTTAAAAAAGCGAGACTTTGCGGAATCAACCTGGAAGGTCCCTTTATTTCTCCGGCTAAAAAAGGTGCGCAGAATCCGGAGTATATCATGAAGCCTGATATTGCATTATTCGATAAGTTAAATGCCGCTTCCGGCAATATGATAAAACTGGTTTCGATTGCGCCGGAACTGGAAGGCGCTATGGAGTTTATTGAGAAAAAGCAGGATGAGGTGATTATTTCACTGGGTCATACCGATGCTGATTATGATACGGCTCTTCGCGCATTTGGTAAAGGTGCAAAGCATGTGACACATCTGTATAATGCAATGAAGCCGTATGGTCACAGGGAACCCGGACTTATAGGGGCTGCTGCTGATTTGGAAGGGGTATATGTAGAGATAATTTGTGACGGGGTACATGTTCACCCTGCTGCGGTCCGTACGGCGTTCAAAATATTTGGGGAGGATCGCATTATTTTTGTGAGTGACAGTATGCGGGCTACCGGGCTTGGGGATGGTTGCTACAGTCTGGGCGGGCAGGATGTTAAGGTGGAAGGAAATCTTGCTACTCTAAAGGATGGTACGATTGCCGGGTCGGTTACAAATTTGATGGATTGTCTTCGGATTGCTGTGCTGGAAATGGGGATCCCGCTGGAAACTGCAGTAAAGTGTGCGGCGGTGAATCCGGTGAGATGTGTTGGGATTTATGATAGGTGTGGGGGGATTGCACCGCGGAAAGTGGCGGATTTGGTATTGCTGGAAAAAGAGACTCTCGAAATTGTGAGCATAGTTTTGAATGGCAAAAATTAAAATAGTGATTACAACTTTATAATTTAGTTTACATAATATATAATTATGAAAACCTCTAGATGTCTATATCAATCCAAGTCTGAGAGAATTGTTCATTTCACACGCTTACCAATATACTTTTTCATAATAAAATTATAAATATTATGTATATCTTCATCTAAACCCTTATGAAAATCAGCAAATTCATCAGCATCAATTTTTTTCCCTGATATCGTAACTAGTTTATCTTCTAATTTTTGTAATTTCTTATACAATTCACGATAAAAACAATTATCGGAAAACTTAAAAAATAATATATCCCTTCTTAAATCATTCAAAACATTAACCAAATCATCTATATCACTTAAAATTTCATTTCCATAATGAATCTTATTACGCGCTTCAGGAATCTTTTTTATTAAATATTCAATAAAAATGTCTTTATAAATTTCTGTTTCTGCATTTTTTCTGCTAATATGTCTGTTCCAAAAATATTCAAAAACAGATGATCCTACAGAAATCATCAAAGCAATAATTGATATCACTAATTCTATGTTTATTTTTGAAACATTTCCTTCTATAATGGTTTGCTGTGAAAACTCTGTTGCTAACAATAATAATAACATATGTGTCCCTTTCTTAATATATGTTTTTTCGAATGTTTTCCACTAATTCGTTAGTACGTGCTTCAACTATAACTTGTTTTTCTATACCACTATAACCTATTGCATCAACAAACGCTGAAAAAAAACCTTGTACAAATGAAGATGCTATTCTTTCGATTTGATTTGGAAAAACTATTGTTATTTGCTCATTAAATACTATTTTGTCTTTCACTTGTTGCAGATAAACACTTTCTCCGTATGGAAAACCAGCCAAACTATTTGCACTCTTATCAAAATGCAGTTCTATTTTATTCATCTTATTCATCCTCTCTTTTCATGACAAAATTTAAATTATAAGCTGTTCCCGGTACATATGCATGACACGGAAGATTTATATCTGAATCCGGAATAGCATTCAAGAAATCTTTCTTTTCATTAAAACCTAGCCAATTTTGCTCATTATATTCCAACTTCTCCTTATAAAATATCACACTCCGATTACCACTAACAACATAGCAAGAATCTACATCTGATTTTTCTTGCAAAGAACGTATTAATTTAGTTAATCCTGTACCTCCAGATTCTGAATACCTAGAACGACCTGATATTTTATCTTGAAAAGCAGAAATATTAAAAAAATCGTCTTCGGTATATTGTTCAGAAAATTGACTTTTATGATATTGATATGCTTTACCTAGTGATAAATATCTTTCCGAAGTTAAATTATTTTCATATAGCTTTTTTTTAACGTTTGTTCCTAATAATGTATCCGAAAAATTTACAACCGTTATATTTATTCCGTAATATACTCCATCCTGAACTACGCTTTCTATCTTTTTTAGATGATCATTAGTAATATCTATATCTAAAAGACAATCTGTATATGCATGCTCACATGCGTTTCCAACGAGTTCTGCTATTACCTCCGCGATTTGATCTCTGTACTCCTTAACTATACTGAAATATTTTAAGAATGAATCTAATGCTTGAAATAATTCCCCTAAATAATTTGTATCTTTTTTATCCCCACTAATGATTTTTCTAAAATGATTTCTATAAAGATCAGATTCAAATTTATCAGGGTATTTTAATGCAGATTTATGATTAGTGCCATCCAGAAGTTTTAATGGAGACGAAAAGATACCATCTGTTAATATATTTTTTTGTGGTTTCCAATATATGAATACCATATGCTGATAATGTTTCATTAATAGATAGCATATACACTCAAAAAAAACATATGATAATTTATCTTTTATATATATATTATTAAAACGAAATTCTATTGGTATTTTTACGTTTTTATATGTTTTATGTAATGAATTGACAAAATTTATTATTTTCAGAACAGTATCACCTGAAAACTCGTTAGAATTATTAATAAAAATAGCTTTCTTATCTTTTATCTTAATCTTTACACTTTTCCCACTATTATACTCAAGTAATTTTTCTAGATTTTTCACTTCTCCTCCAAATTAATTTTAATAGTTTCTCCTTGTATATAGTTATCTTTGGAACTAAAGCAGATAACATATTAACCATAAATAAACTATATCATTTCATAAATCAATTATCAACATTTTTCATAATGTACTTTTCATCTGAAAGTAATGGAATAATCCTTACTATCAAGTTCATATCAAGCTTACAGGCCAAAATGAAAAAACACAAAACTCAATAAACAAATGATTACTATTCCAACTATCCTATAAATCAAAAATCAGACTAGTCTCAACAAAATACTTTCCACAAACTAGTTTGCAGACAATTTCAAACTATAAAACCTCAAAATAATCGGTATTTCAAGGTATATAAATTCATTATTTTTCATGGCTTCAATCTCTGTTACCTAATAAAAAGGTCCTTTAATGAGATTAATTTCTCATTATAAATTTTATTTTTTGATTATCCTTTTTGGCTTTTTTGATAATCGGGATTACCTCTAGATTTAACTTAATAAACCTTAATTTTTAATAGTTTTTTACAGTACTATTTATATGTATATACTCTATCATTTATCAATACGCTATACCACTTTGACTTATTCAAAATTTCACATTTCTTATTAAAATTATAAGAATCATTATTCAAAAATTTGTCGCCTAATTCACTTACTGACTAATACTATTTACTCTGACCAAGACTGATAACAACTTTTATTCTTTAACTGCATTTATTAAATATTCTATATCATGAACATCCTCCAAAATATGCATCTTTTTATGGCAATTAGGGCATAATGCCACAGCATTGTTTATTTCATCTGCACCTCCTTTGGCCAACCATATAATATGATGACATTCCAAGTAGGCCTCCCCATTTTTATTATAAAAAGGGGCTGGTTTATTACATAGCTGACATACTCCTGCAGCTCTTATTTTAACTATATTTGAAACAAGGGTAGAGCGTTGTTTGATTTCGACCTCTGTCAGTTTTGCTTTAGGATGATGCAAATCAAACTTTTTTAATTCACTCTTTAGATCTCGCAACTTGTTCTTTTTCTTTGCAGGTCCATTATTTTCAACAGGCGGTTTCCCAAAATATTCATAAAGATATGCCACGAATTGCAGCAGACTCCATTCCTTCATATTAGAGTCAGCTTCTTTCCATAATATTAGCTTTCTCTGAAGTACTAGCTCATCATCGTCATCCGTGTATGAGATTTCTGCTTTTGAACAAAAGTATGAAAGATGGCGCTTGGAGTGTATGGTAAGAAACTTGTCTGGATAGTAGATTGCAAGTATCTTATTTCTTACAATAGGAGCTATCAAGTTAATCCTTATTGCTGAATAATTATCCTTAGCTCCTGCGTCAACTAGTTTACATAATTCGCCGTGAACTCTCTCAAAAGCTTCTTCTCGCGTATTTCCGTACTTTTTTGTAAAATCATATTCTCCAGTGGTTGCTCTAACCCATATGCCAAACTTCTGGGCTGTAACATTGCTTATATCGCCCATCCCAATCTGCTCTCGCTCCAAGCGATAACAAAAATTCTTTTTATCCCCTTTACGCATAGCATACTGCTCCAGAGTAAGATTTTCTAGCGTATATCGATCAAAATCAGAAACAAATGCTCTTCTCAGATTTTCTATATGTACAATATCGGAATTTGGTTTACTAATCTTCATAATTTCACATTAATTCTATAGCTGTAATAGCATATTCCTTTCAATTCTAATTTTTCTTAAAATAATGTGATTTATATTTTATATCTTCTAAACTTGGATATATCTTCATAACACAATATTACTACTCATCAGCTCCGCCTGCTTAATTACAATATCTATAGCTCCTTTTGCCTTCTCTGGGGGATAATCATACTTACGTAGCAGATGTTTTACCTGCGTCCTCATGTATGCCCTCGCAGATTCTTTCTTGTCCCAATCCACTGTACGACTTTTTCTAATCAGCTCTGTAAGGTCATGAGCAATTTGCACCAGAATATCATCCTTCATCTTTGTCAATACTTCTGGATCAGCAACTAGTGCGTCATAAAATGCAAGTTCCTCTGTCGTCAAGCCTTTTGCATCTCCGGCATAAAAAGCTTCTGTCATTTCTTTAGACAACTCCAACAGTTCCTCAATGACCTCTGCACTTGTAATAAGTCGATTATTATAAGCCTTCAATAATTGCTGCATTTTTTCAGAAAACAGTTGTGATTTTACTACACCCGTTCTAGCAAATACGCGGATATTGTCTTCTAGCAATTTTCTCAACATCTCAGCGGCAATATTTTTATGCTTCATATTGCGGATTTTATCCATATACTCATCTGAAAGAATAGATATTTCTGGATTCTTTTTTCCTGCTTTCGCAAAAATATTAAAGATGCCTTCTTGTTCAATTGCCTGTTCTAACAAAGTCATAATGCGGGAATTGATTTCATTACTAGTAATACCGCCTCTTCCACCATATTTACAAAGTCCGGCTTTGATGCACTTAAAGAATTCAATCTCTCTCTTTATTTTAGTGTCTAACATACTCCGACACAGTGTTTCTGCCTGACTAAGTGCAGTAGCTTCTCTGATAAAAAGTTTCTTTTCATCTTCTTCAAATTCCAAAGCAAAATTGACTCCATTTGCAATAGTATTAAGGCGATCCGTGTCGGAATCACCAAAAAATGCACTATAATCATATCCATAGAAAAAGTCACGCATAGTCTCCAACTTGCCCATTGCTATGGTGTATGCCTGTGCCAAATCAGGCACCTTATCCTGATCTCGCTTTGTGTATTGGCTCAAAGCAGTCTTGAGTTCTGCTGCCATACCTATGTAATCCACCACCAATCCTGCCTCTTTATCTTTATAGACACGATTCACACGAGCAATAGCCTGCATAAGATTATGTCCCTTCATTGGTTTATCAATATACATCGTTGCCATAGACGGGACATCAAACCCTGTCAACCACATATCTACTACAATCGCAATTTTAAACTCACTATTTATATCCTGAAACTCAACCATGAGTTCCTCTCGATACTTTTTATTTCCAATAATATTATGCCAGTCCTCATCATCTTTATTGTTTTCTGTAAGTACTACTTTTACTTTTTTATCCCATTGAGGACGCTTTTCTAAAATAATTCTGTAGAGATTGATGGCTATCCTTCGGGACATACATACAATCATCGCTTTACCAGTCAAAACATACTGCCTATCTTCATAATGGGCAATAATATCATTTGCCAGTAGATTTAGCCGTTCCTTAGATCCTATGATTGCTTCAATCGTAGTTAAATCAGATTTTGATTTCTCTATAATAATTCCCGGTGCATCTGCTGCCATTTTTTCATATTCGGTGTCTATCTGTTTTAACAATTCTTCATTTAATTTTATCTTAGCAGTGCGGTTTTCGTAATAAATTGGAACAGTTGCTCCATCCTCCACAGCCTGTGTCATATCATAGATATCAATATAATCACCAAAAACCTCTACTGTTGATCTATCATCAAAATCAATAGGTGTTCCTGTAAATCCAATAAATGCAGCATTCGGAAGGGCATCACGCATATACTTTGCCATACCGTATTTCCACTCACCAGTACCCCGGTCTAGTTTTCCTTCCAATCCATATTGTGACCTGTGCGCCTCATCTGCCATAAAAATGATATTGCTTCTCTCACTTAATACCTCATCACTTTCCTCAAACTTCTGTATTGTAGTAAAAATAATACCTCCTGCCTTTACTTTTAGCAGTTCCTTAAGATGCTCCCGACTCTCTGCCTGCTTTGGAGTCTGACGAAGCATAAGCTTAGAACACGTACAAAAAGTATTGTAGAGTTGCTTATCCAAGTCATTTCTATCGGTTAGCACCACTATAGTTGGGTTGTTAAATTCTGGATTACGGATAATGCAGCCCGCATAAAAAACCATAGAAAAACTTTTTCCACTTCCTTGCGTATGCCATACTACGCCAACCTTGTTACTATTTTTCTCCATTGCCTTAAGGGTACGCTCCACGGCTTTTGTAACAGCAAAATACTGGTGATATCCCGCAAGTATTTTTGTGGTCTTGCCTTCTGCTTCTTTGAACATAATAAAATTATGGATCAAATCTACCAGCCGGGTTTTGGGAAACACTCCATTTAGAAGTTTAGAAAAATAGTTTACACCATTTTCATCAGGCTTTTCTCCATCTTCCGATTTCCAAGTCATATATCTTGTAAAGTCAGAAGTTATTGTTCCAATTCTTGTATCCAACCCGTCACTGATAACACTGAATGCATTATAGCAAAACAAGCTTGGAATATCCAACTGGTAATTCTTAACCTGTTTATATGCATTTTCAATCGTTGTTTCAGCATTAGCCATATTTTTCAATTCAAATAATATCATTGGAATTCCATTGATGAAAACAAGTATGTCCGGCCGCTTATTTTTATACTCGATTACTGTATACTGGTTAATTACCATAAAATCGTTCTTTTCAGGTTCTTCAAAATCAATCAGATGTACAGTAAATGTCTTTTCTTCTACTCCATCTCTGTATGGAACCGACACTCCCTCTATAAGATATTTATGGAAAGCAGCATTCAGTTCCTCCAATTTTAGCAATCCTAAATCCTTAATGACTCTGTAGGTTTCTTCTACAATAGGCATAGTAATGCCGGGATTAATATGAAACATGGATTCTTCAAAATAATTTTTCAGGACTACATCATGGTAATCTCTGTCAATATCCGGTCCATACAGGTATTCGTATCCCTTTTCCTTCAGTTCGGATATAATGACCTGTTCTAATGTGTTTTCGTTAATTGGCATTATTTTATC
This sequence comes from Lachnospiraceae bacterium, assembly GCA_022510525.1. Classification (GTDB taxonomy): domain Bacteria; phylum Bacillota; class Clostridia; order Lachnospirales; family Lachnospiraceae; genus UBA3282. The sequence continues at coordinate 14,979 of JAFLTH010000082.1, forward strand.
CCTTTCAAAGTATGTAGTATAAATAATAATTTAG